>CAZVNH010000216.1:0-2707 GCA_964628575.1 uncultured Thermoplasmatales archaeon
ATATACATAATATCTGGAAAAATTCAGAGGTTTTAAACAAACTTAGAGATAAAAATAATCTACATGAATCATGTTTTTCTTGTGAAAATAAAATAACATGTGGAGGGTGCCGAGCACGAGCATTTAATATAACTGGAGACTATCTTTCAGCTGATCCACTTTGTTCTAATGTTGTAAAAACATAATAGTTTTAGTTTAGATAAGCAGTATATCTATGAGATGTTTTAGTTAAACCAAATAACACATCTGCTGTTAGTTTTCCTTTAATACTAAAAATTGTTTTTTCTCCTTGAATAAAATTTTTAATAATATCTATAGTAGATTGAGCAATATTAGAATATGATACAGTTATCAATACTTGTTTAGAACAATAACTACTTTGTTTAATATGTATATTTGAAAAACTTCCATCTCCAATATATTTTGAATCAATAAATATTTTAAAATTTGATGATAGATCAGTTATCTTTCGATCAGATGGATTAATAAATTTAACAATTAATCCAAGATTTATACTATTTGAGTAAATTTTTATAATATTAATTTTTTCTATTTCAACTTGTGTTTTTGATATTGCCTCAATATCAGCATAATAAGTATATCCAATAACTGAAGAAATAAGAATAATTGTTATTGCAATTGATATAATAAAATAAATTTTTTTATGTTCCATTAATTTGTTATTATAAATCTAATTATTCTTTAATTTTATTATAAAATTTTCGAACGATTGTTATCTAATAATATTAAAGTGTATTTGCATATATTTTAAAACTGACCACTCTTACTTGGTTTGGAAACAAATAAACATGATCACAATTAAAAACTTGACAAAAACTTACGGAAAAATTACTGCTTTGAACAATGTAACTTTAGATTTTGATGATAACCAGGTTACAGCAATAATGGGTGAAAATGGAGCAGGAAAAAGTACTCTTCTAAAGATATGTTCTTGTATTTTACCATATGATACAGGTGAAATAATTGTAGATAATTATTCAATAATTAACAACTCAATAAAAGCAAGAGAGCAAATTGGGTATTTACCAGAAGTTCCAGAGATGTATGAGCGATTAACTGGCCGAGAATTTTTATTTTACATTGCCTCACTTAGAAAGCTTAAAAATGGAGAACCCAAGATTGAGAATCTAACAAAAATGATGGGAATAAATGATTTTTTAGATTACGAGATAGGAAGTTACTCTAAAGGTATGAAACAAAAGATTTCACTTACTTCATCTATTATGCATGATCCAAATAATTTACTGCTTGATGAACCAGTTTATGGTCTTGACCCGCTGAGCTCTCGGGCAATACAAGATTTTATTAAAAATAAAAAAGGAGCAACTATAATTGCTACCCATTCAACACAACTAGTTGAACAAGTTGCAGATAAAGTTTACATAATTATGCGAGGAAAAGTAATACATTATAATGAGGTTTCTAAACTAATTTCAACATATGGTTCAATTGAAGAGGCATATTTTCATATTAAGGATGAAAAAAATGTTTAACACAACAAAGACAATACTTGATAACAATACAAGAAACCTTATTAAAAAAATTAGAGAAGCACCAATCCTTTATTCATTTTTTGGATTCATGATTTTCTTTTCAATTGTTACATTTGCATATGGTACATATTTTTCATTTTATACAGAAATAGATATCTCTGTTGTTGAGGCATTCTATTCGTTATTTTTTATTTTCATGCTTAAATCATCTGTTGACTTTTATAATAATTTTATAAAACCAGGTTTTCCATCATATGCACTAACTACACAAATAGATCAAAGAGATACAATAAATGAAATCTTTTTATCTGTCTTAGTAACTCAACTCTTAATCTGGTTTTCACTATCGATTCCGTTCTTGATTATATTATCTTTTTTAGGAGTTAATGTATGGTATCCAATTGAATATATATTTTTCACATTTGGAATAATAGGAGCAACATTTATTGGAACAATACTTTCTACACATTTTTTTTCTTCAAAAAAAATACGTTTACTTCCAACAATAGTTCTACTATTATTTATCTTATATTCAAAAAATTTTTACTATTCTGTTATTATTTTTCCATTGATAGTAATACAATATATTTGGACTTTAAATCACTCTATCGAATCATATCAATACGTAAATAGAAAAGAAAGAACAAAGGAAAAACTACAGGTTAAAATTAGAAATCAACCTATGGCTTTTTTCTTTAGAGAAACTACAGTACTATGGAGAGATAGACTACTTTTCAGTTTTATTATAACATCAATTATTGCAGCTGTTACATCTGGATATTTTTATCTATATGGTGAGGAATTAATACTACCTGAAAGTATTAGATTAAGAGCTCAAGGATTTCTACCTGCATTGTTTATGTTTTTAGGAATATATGTTGTAGTAATTTATACATCTGTTTTTCCAACTCTTATTTTATTTTTAAATGAAGAAAAAACAATGTGGATATTAAGAAACATGCCTATTTCAACTGATAAAATAGTTATTGGAAAAGTTACGTCTCTCATATTATGTTTCATAACAGCGATTCCTTATATAGCGTATATTGTCATTTTTATTGGAATTGATAGTCTATTTTTTATAACCTGGCTTTTGATTTTTTCATTTATTGCAGGAGTGATTCTTTCATTACCGATTGGTGCAAAATATATAGGTAAAAAATCTGATCTATTACTCTTATATAGTATATCAA
>CAZVNH010000216.1:2717-5006 GCA_964628575.1 uncultured Thermoplasmatales archaeon
ATATCAATGATTCTTCTTTTAATTCTTGGACTAATAACTTCTTCAAGCTATTATATTTGGAAAAATTTTGATTTAGCAATCGTATTACTGTTATTATTTTTAATAATTGAAATAGTAATATTGTTTTTTTCGATTAAAGTATCATCATATATTTTAAGAATAGAATATCAAGTTAGATAGTAATACTTCCTAGTTCTTTCATTTTTAAAAGATTACTTGGATTTTTTTGAAAATAATCATGAACTGGTTTAAGAATTCTATTGATATGTTCAGATGTAGCATTTTTTAAATCTAATGGATGTAAATCATCTAAAAACGCTTTTTCAAGTTCATTATAATTTTGAAATTCTAGATTTCCACCAAATTTCTCAGGTCTATTAATTAGAAAAACCTCGTTTTCCAACTCTGGAAATATTACATATTTACATATTTCAAGAACAGGATTTCCCTTGATAATTTTCTCTGGACAATATGCCTTTTTCATTTTCCGTTTCACAACATCTTCTGTATCATGGATAGATATCATTGAATCAGGATTACTTTTACTCATTTTTACTTCAGATGGATCCATTCTACCACCAGCTTGAAGACCTGTTAGAAGAGGTGTATGAACTGCAACTGGTGGTTTCATGTTTATTTTCTTTGATACATCCCGAGCAAGCATATGGGCATGTCTCTGATCCATTCCACCATATGCTACATCTAGTTTTAAATAAAAAATATCTGAAACCTGCATCGCTGGATAAAATAGTTTTGAAAGATCTTTATCTGCCTCGTCCTCTGTTCTTCCCATTATATTCATTGCCCGTTTCACACGTTTTACACTTGTAGCTTTAGATGTACGAAGCACAAGCTCCCAATAATCTGAATCACCTACATAATCACTTGCATATACAAAAGATAATTTATCTACATCTACATCCATTGCAGCGAAACAATCTTCCATATATTTTCCACATAGCTTGATTTTTTCAATGTCTCCACCAAGTTTATCATTAATATATGCGTGCCAATCAGCAAGAAGAATTGTAAAATCAAAACCACAATCAAGAAAATCTTTGATCTTTCTTGAGCAAATCTTCCAACCAAGATGAACAGTTCCAGATGGCTCAAAACCGATATAACCACGTGGTTTATCTTTTTGTAAAACTTTTTTTAATTCATCTTCTGTGATTATCTCTTCAGTATTTGATGTAATTATTTCGAATTTATCCATTTTATCCTTATCTCTCAAATCTTTTAATAACTCTATCAATTATTTTATCTGTTACACCAAGATAGTTTTCTGGTCTAAACGTATCATCTACCTCTTCAACTGATAACATTTTTTGTTTTTTATTCTCAAGCAAGAAAACATCTTTTAAAGGTTTATCCTCTTTTATTGCTTGTTGAGATAGTTTTCTCATAAGCTCATGGGCATCATTTCGGCCCATTCCTTTACTTATTAATTTAGTCATCATTGCCTCAGCCATCGGAAGTCCTTTTGATATCTCAAGGTTTTTCTTCATTCTTTCAGCATTAACTTTGATGTTTTTAAAAACATTATTTGTCTGAAATACAACCCAATCTGTTAGAATTATAACATGTGGTATAATAAACCGCTCAGATGAAGAGTTACATAGGTCTCGCTCATGCCACTGAATACTATTTTCAAATGTTGGATGTATAAAACCTCGGATTACTCTTGAAAGTCCACATATTTGCTCACATGTTATAGGATTTCGTTTATGAGGCATTGTACTTGATCCTACTTGTTTTTTTGATTCAAAAGCTTCGGCAACTTCGCCTATTTCATCCCGTTGAAGATTTCTTATTTCAGTTGCATATTTTTCCATACTACAAGATATATTACATAGGACTCCAAGTAACTCGTTATATCTATCTCGGCATACAATCTGAGTTGAAACATTTTCAACACCAAGTCTAAGACCTTTTAGCATTTCTTCTTGTAACTTTAAAGCTTTAGGACCAAGAGCTGCACCTGTTCCAACTGCTCCAGAAAGCTTTCCAACAAGAAGTCTACTTTTACATTCAAAAAGACGTTCAAGATGACGGTCAACTTCCATTGCATATCCTGCCATTTTAAGTCCAAATGTTATTGGGATTGTATGCTGTCCATGGGTTCGACCGACCATTATAGTATTTTTATGTTTTTTTGCAAGAGTAACAAAGGTATTTCTTAAATCCTTAAGCTCTTTATTGATATAATCTGTCGAGTTAGATAGTTGAAGAGCGTTTGCTGTATCAACAATATCATAACTAGTAGCACCAAGATGAACATACTTTGCT
>CAZVNH010000217.1:0-4999 GCA_964628575.1 uncultured Thermoplasmatales archaeon
GAATATCTGAAGCTTCTAAAATTGCAATCTTAATACCGTTCTCATTTGTAGTCTTATTTTTCATTCTTATTTATCATTATCCTCTCTTATTTAACCTGTATATTCTAAATCATATTTTTTAAACGGGTTAGGACTACTACCCCAATTATCCATTAACTCATTAAATGCTTTATCCTTTTCTTTTTCAGATAACTCTTCAGAAGTATCACAACAGATGTTAATGCTTTTATTTGATTTATTTTGCTTATATGCAGAAATACTTTGTTGTATAAATTCTATGTTACTACCGTCACTCTTAAGATTACACAAAGCACCAATATAGTATTTTCTATCAACTAATAGAACATTATCTTCATTAATAAGTCCTAATTCAATTTCAAGATTATAATAAGCTTCACTTTTATCATCGTTATCAAAATTTTGATAATATAGTGAATTTGGATTTGCTTCTAATATTGCTCTAACTCTATAAGATTCTTCATTTGCATTTTTTGCATCTTGAATTTCTCTGAGTTTTAATAACTCTTCATCTGAAATATTTCCCTTATTTTGCTTTTTGATCAATGAACCATATATACCATTGAGCTTACGATCATTGTATGAATATTTACGATCTTTTGTAAAAATTTTATTTGAATTAGTAGCTAAAGACTTATAAAAATTAATTGCATCTTTTAACTCTTGCTGTGCTTTTTCTTCATCTCCATTAAATAGAGTATAATAATTCTGGCTTTCTTTTTTTATGTTGGGTTTCCCAACATATGACCATAATCCGGCATTACCTATGCGGATCATATCTAGTTCAATAAGTAAATCATTATATTTTTTAATTGTTTCATCAGTTAAACCAATATCATCATAAATTGTTTTATATGGTGGATATGCAACTTCGGATTTACCTCCACACATAGCACGATCATAACCATCTTCATTCTTATGCATTCTGCTTTTTAAATAACAGTAATAGAATAATAGTTTATATCTATCTGTTTTCGATTTTTTATTAGAATAATCATGTTTTAGTATCTGATTGATCTCTTTATCATAAAACATAACATAGCTGCTATTGGTATCAATATTTAATTTACATGATATTAAATCTGTTGGTTTAATTTTCTTATAATCTATTTCAACATCTTTATATAATTTTTCTTTGCTGTCATAAATATTTACAGTAGCAGATGAAATATATTTATTCTCATGCAATTGAAACAATATATTTTTAAACTGATCATTAATACGACCAGTATGATGATCTGGTTTCATATGAGAATTAACAATCATATTATCAAGTATAAAAGTAGAAACACCATTTCTGTAAGTACTCAAATATAAATGATATAAAACCAATAACACTTTAACATCCGGTATTAACTTAAATATAGATTTCTTAATATCTTTGTTCAAATCATCTTTAGAAAGATAAAACAATCTATTTGGAATTTTGCTATAATAGTCATTTTGCTCAGTCTTCAATTTATTCCTCCTTAATTTTCACAACAAACATAATACTAACAATTAATCAATAACAAGATAAATAATAAATAAACCATCAATAACATAAAAACTAAATAATAAAAACAAACAATAAGTGAACAGAAAACAAAACATTATTTTCTTTTGTTACAGAATGAGTTTCTCTTATTACACCTCACTACTGTACATAAGATATGTACATCAACATAGTATTTTTACTTGTTATTTTGTCACAGATTATGTACATTGAAAATTATACTTATTTTTTAACTGTTCAATACACCCCAAAGTGACGGTAGTTGATCATGTAAATACGTCCGTACCGTTCACTCTGCACATAGGGTAAAGCCTTATTATCCTTTTAACTATAACAGATCTGGTTACACTTCGTAATTATCTGGTATATTTAAATCTGCATCATAGTATCCAGAAAACAGATTATTACCTGTTAACTTTATATATGTATTCATTCGATGAATATAATTATCAATTTGAATTGTATCCATAAAGCGTTTAGAATTTTCTACGGCACTTAATATTTCATCTGCTGAATAAATTTGATGTTCAGGTTTACATATTTCTGGGTTATACACTTTTACGTTGTAGCCAAGTCCTAGAAATTTATTCTCAATCTTTTTGCTAATCGGTTTTCCTGTAATTTCTTCAAGTTTCTGTTTAAATATTCCATACTCCATTTTTAATTTATCAAATCCTTTTCTTTTTATTTTTTTAATGACAGTACCTTGCAATTTTGCAAGATACCTAATCCTGTGTACGAAATTCATACCTTCAAACAATCAATAAAATCACCTCCAATATGTTAATTTTTATTGTTCCTCCTATATCACCAAAAAATCATTTTCAAAAAACATTGTATTAATGCGGGTTTAGATAAATTTTTAGTTAGATGCAGTCTGCCGAAATAACGAATTTTTACGAAAATTGGTGTAAGTACGTTCACCAACGCATAAAGTATCATAATAACCACAATCAAAACTAGCCCTATTTTCTCTAATTAATTACTGTGTTTCTAACACTATCTAGTCAAGGTAGTATCTCTATACCCCAGCTATGTAATATCTATCAAATAAGGTTTAAATATAGAAAATCGGAACTAATTTTGAATATGTGTAGAAAGTTCCGATTTTTTATTGATTTGCTATTGACAAATCGGAACTATTATGTTATTATGGTGTCGCTTCAAAAAATTCGTCTTTTAGTGATTTTCTTATACCCATTTTTAATTTTTAAGGTATCTTCTCCTTTCGTGATTTATTTGCTGAGTAATTTTTAGTTGTCAAGGTTCAAAGTTCCATTAACTCAATATAAGCTGACGAAACAGACTATCTGGATTGATGCCCAGATGGTCATAAGTTGATTATAACATATTTTGGACGAGCTGCCAATACCGGAATATTGAACGAATATTAGGGTATTAAAATGAAATATTTTGGATATTTTAACCATGTCTGTTATTGGGCATGGTTTTTGTTTTGCCCTTTCATAGTATATATACGCACTTTTAATTGTCATTTCCTGCTTTTTGGAAAAATATTTTTATAAAATCGCTCTTTCTGCTTCTCTACCAGATTTAAACCCTACTTTTTCAGCTACGATATCACGAGTTTTACCAGTGTCTACTGGTGGTGGCAAATTCGCCACATCCGTGTTTCTTACAGTACCCTTCTCTGATGCTCTTGGAACATCTTCCATAAGCAGATTATTCTCATTAGCAACTATAGAATCAGTTTTTCCTTAAGGTTTGCAATATTTTGTAAACCTTGTCCACCCATGCTCATGTTGATTTATTTTAATTTGATCTTCTAACTCTTTTACTTTCTGCAACTTTAACTCATAACCTGCATTCATGTTTTTAAGTTTTGCTATTTCATCAACCATTTCTTGTGCTTTTGCTTGTGTTGCTTTTTCTATTTTCATTTTCATATAACATTCTTCATATTTTTTATTTTGTTCAACTGCTGTATCTCCAATTGAATATATTTTATCTTTTGGTATATCATTATATATATTTTCTTTGTTACATGAAGCTTTGTTACATGAAGGCAGACATAAAATAATAAGTATCAAACATATAATGTATATTATTTTTTTCAAGTCTATCACCCCTCATATAAAGATATATGGTTGATTGTACCATATATAATACATATTATCAATAAAATAAAAAACATACCTAAAAGCAGTTGATTAAAATTAGAGCCAACTTATTTTAGGTATGTTTTTTATTTTATTATTTATGGTTACATTATATTCATGACACCAGTGACAGGTGCTGTAGCCAATCGATAGAAAAATGGGTTTGTCTTCAACTATAGCCTTATTAAAGGCTTCGTCACCCCACGGATACCATTCGACCGGATTGTGCGCGTGCTGGAGAAGATAGGGAGAAGTTTCGTTGATTAATTTGTTTGCTTGTCCGGTTGTATTCATCGTCCCACCGCCTTTTTTCGTTATTTTTCCCTGTAGTTATCATTTGTATACCTCTGAAGCAATATTATAAATTCAGCAGCTGCTTTATGTACAAGAATTAAAACATCTGAATGATTTATCATGTTATGGCATGGTCACCGGATTCTGTGCATATAAATTGGATGGTGATAAAAAGCGCTGAGTAAAACTGCGCAAGACTGAATCGGAAAGAAGTGTGAAAAATGAACGAATTTTATCCCGAGGGGAATTTGATTGACACCGCACTAAATCAAAAGTATGTTCGAACTGCTGAAGGACTGGCAGAGGCCTCAATAGAAGGGCGTGTGCTTGAAGCAAGAGCGGTATTATGTGACGCAGGCCATTCCCTGCATGTCGAGATGCCCTGTATGGAAGGGATAATCCCCTATAATGAAGGCGCGATAGGAATTGCAGAGGGAATTACACGCGATATTGCTTTAATATCACGTGTAAGTAAGCCGGTATGCTTCGTTGTTTGCGGATTTGAGGATACGCCGAACGGCGGAAGACGTGCTATTCTTTCCCGGCGCGAAGCTCAGGAAAAATGCCGCTATGAATATATAAACAAATTGCGCTGTGGTGATGTTATCCCGGCAAGAGTTACAAGGCTTGAATCTTTCGGCGCTTTCTGCGATATAGGATGCGGATTGCCCGCTTTAATGCCAATAGCAAGCCTGTCAGTCAGCCGGATCACTCATCCATCAGACCGGTTTTATCCGGGGATGGATATACTGGGAGTCGTTTCGGCGCTGGAAGATGGACGGGTATGTCTTTCTCAGCGTGAGCTGTTGGGAACATGGGAGGAAAACGCTGCTCTGTTTTCTCAAGGAGAAACCGTGGCAGGTATAATACGTTCCGTAGAAGATTACGGAATATTTGTTGAGCTGACTCCTAATTTGGCGGGTCTTGCTGAGCCAAGACCCGGTGTAGTCCCCGGCCAAAATGCCGGTGTATACATAAAAAGCATACTGCCTTCAAAAATGAAACTAAAGCTTGTTATTATTGATACTTCCCCCCCATCATCAGAACGTACACCTCCCAACTACTTCATAAC
>CAZVNH010000218.1:0-4965 GCA_964628575.1 uncultured Thermoplasmatales archaeon
ACCCTCACCAGGGACTGCATATTTATCATACCATTTCTTAATAATTGGAATATTTTTTCCAAAATATTTTTCTTTTTGACAGGTAAATACAATATAGTCTCCAGTTGGGTGCCAAGCTGCACATCCTTTATGACCTTTAGGAAGATTTGGATTATCAGTAAGACATATTTCCTCAGAACCATCAGGATTCATAATACAAACATCATAATATCCATCAGATTGTTTTTTATCAAAAGCAATTAAATCAAGAGAGTGAGACCAATCTACTCGATATCCTCCATCTTTAATTATTTCATAATCTGTATTAATTTCAGAAAAATCGCTATTTCTTTCATTTATTTCACTATTATTAATTTTAGCAGATGTTCCAATTATTGAATATGATATCGTTATTAAAATTATAGTTAAAACTCCAGATATTATTTTTCTCATCAAGGTAATCCTCCGATAAAAACAATTTATAATGATATTTATATCATTATTCCTATTTTTTTTTAAAATTGTCGATAATAAACATATCTCTATAATTAAAATATAAAAAAAATAATTATATTTTTTAATCTTTAAAATTTTTAAAAAATTTACCAATATTACTGCTTTCAAGGTATATTTCAGTAAATCTATCTGCTGTTTCTTTATCAATTCCTTGTTTAATTAGCTCTTTTCGAAATATCTTTCCAGCTTTTTTCGCATCTCTTTTTATTTTTAGAAATGTTTTTCCAAATTTTAGCACAAGAGATGGTAATTTTGGAAGAATAACTCCAAATGTTTTTATGGGGTTTTCTTCATCTATTTTTTTTCCTTCTGCCATGGATTTAATATTCCAAATTTATTAATCGTTATGATGCTCGCCAAATCTACTCATCATTTTTCCTAAATTTAGTGTCGATAAATACTGGCTTGTTAGCTCATATGCTTGTTCTTTTGACATTCCAGCATTTATTAGTTCTTTATAAAAAATTGCTGCAGCTTCTGCATATTGTTTTGCACTTTCAGGACTATATAAAAGACTGCTTAACTCTTTTAAAAGTCCAGGGATCTTTTCAGATACTACATCTAATATTTCTTTTATTTTTTCTGGATCTGGCATTCCATGTTCATGCTTATTCATATTTCATATACCTCCAATTTTTTTACTCTAAACATATAATAGCTGGTCATTATTATATATTAAAACCGAGCATTTGTGACCATTTTTTTGTTACTTTGTCAGTTAAACTATAGACATATAGTGATCCTTTTTGTTGTTTCTTTATAATTTTTTTTTCCTCCAATTCTTTTAATCTTTCACGAATAATTCTTCTTGAAGCTGTTCCTCTTTTACTTCTCACTAGTTCAGTTATTTGTGATATATTTTGGTCACTTCTATCAAGAAGCACTCTTATTATTTCACGTGAAATAGGATCTTTTACTTTGGGTAATATTATATCTGGAGACAGACCACCGTGTTCAAGAAGCAATCCTGTTATTTTTAGATAATTCTGAGTGGTTGAACTTGCTTGTCTAAGAGGTTTTATAACTTGAGATATCATTTTTTCAAGTTCACTGATTCGCTTGTTAAGCTCTTTTACCTCTTTTGCTAAATCTTTGGTCACAAAATCAGATATAAAACAATAGTTAATAAATGAAACCACAAATTTGAAAATTATAGATCTATCTTATATAGATAGTGTTATAATTTTATGTAACATTTTTTAGATTATTAGAAGAATATATAACATATATAAAATTTAAATAGTAATATTTAAATGTATAAATCCGATTAAATATTTTAGAAATTTTTAAGGGAGGTAGGTAAGAAATATGAAGAAGAAAGTAATTGTAAGTATTGTTTGTGCGCTGTTAATATCAACTATAATTATACCACTTGTACCTGCATTAAAAGTAAATGTCCAACCAAAGTCAGTTGCAGGAATAATAGATCAAAAACAAGAGGATACCTCAGATGAGGATTTCTTAGAAAACGGTGTTGCCCATTATCAAGAATTTGTAAACCAAGGAAATAATATATTGGAAGTACAAGTTCATATTGGGCATTATTATGGTGGATCAGAACCAATGACTTTATCAATAGAAAAACCATTTAATAATATGATAACATCTAAAACACTTACAACTGCAGATATACCTGATCATGTACAGGGTTGGGCAACATTTGACGTACCTGATAAACCACTTAATAAAGGTGAAACATACTATATAGTCATAAGATTTGATATTGGTTCAGAGTATTCTTGGAGTGGTGCATGGGGAGACCCTTATCCTGCTGGGTTATCTAGTAAAGATCCTGATTGGGACTATGCTTTTAGAACAATAGTTGATAAATCAAGACCAAAAGATATTGTTGAGCCAACACCTATAGATCAAGAGCAACCAGTTTGTAATGATTGTGCGTTTTTGCCTAATTATGGATGGCAGGAATTTATTCCTAAGGGTGAGACTCTTCAGAAGGTAGAGGTTAGTTTAGCTAATTGGTTTGGTGGTTCTCCTGATATTACGATGTCTATTGAGTCGCCTCTTGGTAATTCGTTGTCTAGTTTGACTCTTCCTGTTTCAGCGATTAACTCTGGTACTTGTGCTTGGGTTACTTTTGATATCCCTGATATTAAATTGACTACAGGAGGTAGATATTTTATTGTTATGTCTTATCCTCCTGGTGGTGAGTATGGTTGGTGCGGTTCTTATGGTAATCCGTATGCACCAGGGACTTCTGATAAGGATCCTGATTGGGATTATACGTTTAGAACTATTGTTAATAAAGCAAGATCACATGACAAACCAACAACTCCAATAATTGATAAACCTGACCAAGTACAAAATACATTTAATACACATGAGTATCTCAGTCGATATTACTATTATGCACAATCATTTAGACCAACAGTACCAAAACTAACAAAGGTATTTTTGTATCTCCGAAGCTATCATTATGGAACCGATATGAAAGTAGCAATAAGAGATGATCTTAATGGTGCAGATCTAACCTCAGTAACAATATCTACAAATGATATAAATCCTGAATATGTATGGACATGGGTAGAGTTTGATTTTCCGGATATCGATGTAACACCATATGATACCTACTATATAGAAATGGAACATTATAGTGGTGGAGATGTAGATCTAGTAGCATTGGCATGTAACGATCAAGATGTATATGCACATGGAGAACTATTTTATACTAGTTCCTCTCAAATTAATTGGCAAGTAAAAGGAGATTATGATTGTTGTTTCCAAACATATGGAGGAGAAGGAAGACCACGTTATCTAAATGATTGTCCGATTTTAGCCAAAATGTTTGAGAAATATCTTAATATGTTTCCAATAATTAGCAACATGTTAAACATCTAAAAACTCTCATTTCTTTTTTTTTATTTTTTTACTACTGATAGATGAGATTATAAATATTATTACGCCGAGGAGGAGATTTGAACTCCTGTGGGGACGAATCCCCACGAGATTTCCAGTCTCGCGCAGTCCCGGGCTGTGCCACCTCGGCAAAAAGATAAATGTGGGTAATAAAAACTCTTTATTAAGGCTTTTTCCAGATGGATGGATAAGTACCTTGTTTCATAATAACACGTTCAAGATTTGCACAAAAACCATTTTTTTTCTGAATAATTTCATCTGTTGACATTAAAGATTTTACGACAGCAACTCCTTCATTTTTCAATGTCATAACAGCTACCATATCTCTTTTATTAATATCAGAGTCTACTTCAGCGACACCCGGTAAAGCAAGATTTGCACCATGGCATAATGCATCAACAGTACTGTCTTTAACTATTATTTTTGGAAGATTATCAAGGATACGCTCAACAGGATGAATAATAGAGCGGATATATTTTTCATCTTTGTCCTCTTTATAGAAAATAAAAGCATCTTTTAAATCCTGAAGAATAATTGTATTATTTTCTCTAATTAATCCAACTCTAGTTCTTCTAAGCTCAGAAAGATGTGCACGAGTTTTTAACTTTTTGCCAATATCAACAACTAAAGTTCTTACATAAGTTCCTGATTCACAACCAACACGAAATAAAACCTTTCGATTTTCAATTTCAATTATATCAAAATAATATATTCTTCTCTTACGTCGTACTCTTTTTACAGCTGATCGAACTGGTGGAAGCTGAGTAATTGTACCTATAAAACTTTTACATACATTAATTATACTTTTTTCATCAACATCTTTATGAAGTAGCATAAATCCTACATATTCCTTACCAGCCGGTAGCATCACCTGCAGACTTTTTGTTGCATTTCCTATTCCAATTGGTAAAACACCTGTAGCATTAGGATCAAGTGTACCATGATGACCAACTTTTTCATTATTTATAATTTCTTTTATCCAACTATCAACCTGATGACTAGTTGGACCACTTGGTTTATCAAGAAAAATAATACCATTGTCAATAAGCTCTTTTACTGAACGATCCTTTGGATTTTTCCCATATTTTGAATCGGTTTTAACTTGGGCTTTAATGAATCGTTTACGTTTTTTATCACTTGGTAGAAAATGTTTTTTATAAGACATTATTACAAATCTGAAAATATAGAACTATTATATAATAAGTGGTCAACTAATTCAGTTTTTCAAAGATTATATTTACAATTTCTTCAGGTTTTTTATCTCCTGAATCAATGACAATATCATAAATAGTAGTATCTTTTAAATCAATATTATAATATTTTTTATATCTAGTAACTTCACTTTTTTCACGTTTAATAATTTCTCTTTTCCTCTGCTCAGTATCTCCATTTTCACGATTTACAATTCGACTAGCACGAATGTCAATATCTGCATCAATCATAACCTTTAATGCAGAGATATTATTTTTATATGCAAGCCAACCTGCAAGACGCCCTTCAAGTATTACATTACCTTTTTTTAAGATTTCAACCTGTTTATTATCAAGCTCTTTGTCAACATTACTATGATCTTCACAATATCTTCCAAAATCTTCA
>CAZVNH010000219.1:0-4964 GCA_964628575.1 uncultured Thermoplasmatales archaeon
GGTATATCCTGGTATAACAACAAGGTTGTTGACGATTGGGCAGGATACTATGACTCTGGAGAAGAAGGAAGTATCAACTGTTTAGGAAAAGATAAACCCGCCTCTGTAGTTGCTGAGGATGAGCACGGAGGTCAAAGCGAATGGGTAATAGCAAATCCAAAAACTAGAACAATTAGCCCACTACTGCAAATATTGGATAGTTTGACTGAACATTTTCCTTTCATGGGAAAAATACTAAACCAAATACTAAAATAAACTAAAAAAAAATCAAGCTGTAACCCTTTTATTAAAGCAAAAACTAGTGAATCAAACAATATATTTTAAGGTTCAATTTATTAATTAAATTCATTAATTATTGAAGTTTATTTTTTTTGAATCATATCAAATGCTTCATTTAGAAACTGTCTTTCTTCATTAGTTGGAGACCAGCTAAATCCATTTTCATCTTTTATGAAATTTGGAGCATTTGGATCAAATCTTGTTAAAAGATTTAAACTACCAGTATTAGGATCTCTGCTTATCTCAAGCTTAATATGTATGTTTTGACTTTTCTCCATTTTATCCTCACCATCAATGCAGACCAGTAAATCAATTAATAGAACTTATATTTTTCTTTTTATAATAAAAAAATTTGTTTCTAAAAAAACTATATATTTTTTATAGTATCATAATATTTAGTTATCTGGGAGAGATAATTCTAATAATTTGAGGAATAAATTAGATGTCAATAGAAGAAATAATTATCAAAATAAGAAAAAAAGGACAAAATCTTGAACCCGATTATAATTTGGTAATATACGGATTTGGGAAAGTAAAATTTGATGGTTTTAAAAATGTTAAATACATGGGTAAAAAAGAATGGGATATTTCAGATGAAAAAATCATTGAAATATTAACAGAGTTTAAGACTACAAAATTTTTTGCTCTTAAAGATAGCTATCTTATTCGTGAAGATGAGATTCAACCTGTTTCAACTATATCAATATCTATTCCAGATGAAAATGGAAAAATTCTAACAAAAAATGTGATATATAATCAAAAAGACCCAAGTGTACCTATAGAATTAGTAAATATTGAAAAAAAGATATTAGAACTTGTTGAATTTGAAAGATTTAATTCAAAACTTGTAGAATCAAATGATAGATATAAAGAAAAAAAAGAAATAGAGGAAAAAAGGGAAATTAATTTTAAAGGAACTACTATTAAAAAACCAGTAAAAAAACATTTAAGTGTTAAAGCAAAAAAATATTTTATAATTGTTTGTATAATTTTACTAATACTTGCTATATTAATAATACCATTTTATTTTGAAATATTTGATTTATCTGAAGAAAACGGAGTTAAGAATACTTTTTTGGATTTAAATATAGTAAAATTTACTACTGCCAAAAAAATATATGGATATAACAATCTAAATATTAATGATAGTTTTGAAAAAGACGAAACTTTTTATTTTTATATTGAACTATCTGGTATTAAAACAACCGATAATAACACAAAATGTGAACTAGAAATTAAATTGACATTGTTAAAAAATAATAAAATTGTTGATACTATCTTTTTGAAAGTAAATGAATTAAAGGATTATTACAATAGCAGTATTACTCCCGATGATTCATGGGCAATTGGGATTTATGAAGTAAAAATATACATAATTGATAAATTTTCTCAAACAAGTCTTGATGATACAATATTTTTTAATTTATCTGAAAAATCTCTGAAGATAATTAAATTATTACCAGTAAGCTATGTTGGTGGATATAACAATTATGTATTTAATTATAGTTACACAATATCTGATACTTTATATATTTACCAGGAATATGATGGATTTACGGTCGATACTTATGAAAATTGTGATATTAAAATGAATATTATAGTAAATGTTAGTGGTAGTACTATTTATTCAGAATCTTATAGCGAAAACAATGGAAATGTAAAAATGCATAAATGGGAGATTTTTATAGATAATTCTTGGCCTTCAAATGTCTATTTAGTAAATGTTACTATTGAAGATAATTTATCTGGTTTAATTACCTCTAAATCCACATCTTTTAGAGTATTATAAGTTATTTTGACCATTTTGTCATTTTGACATTATATCAGTAAATGTTTAAATAGAAAAACAGAGAAAGTATATCTTAAAAGTGTGGTATTTAGTTAGGTGGTTAGAAATGAGAGATAAAAAAAATTATATCATAATAGGTGTTTTTTTGACAATAGCACTTTTACTAATGGCTTCATTTTCTGTAGCTGTTGAACCAACAGAGTTAAATCAAAAATCAGAAGATAATATAGTTAAAGAAAAAGATTCTGCTTCAACACTATCATCAAATGAAGATATTAAAGTAGATTCAACAGACAATAATATAGACTCAAGTTTAATATCTATTAATAAAAAAGAATATGAAGAATTATTGAAAAATAGTAACGAAATAATGGAATTTGAGAAATTAATTAGTTCTGATTTATCAAATGATGTTTTAAGTATTTCTTCAATTGATACGAGTAGTCCTTATGGTAGCTATCAAGATGGATATGATGACGGATATCAAGCCGGTTATCAAGCAGCATTAAACGATGCACTTTCAGCGCTATCTGGTTTATCATCAACAAATAATATCCCAAATTCAGAGTCAAATATACAAACTGAAAACTCAAATGATCATGATAATTATTATCAACCTAACGATTACCAACCTGAGTCTTCAGGGAGTGATTATGATGACACCGAATCTGCTGTTGAAAATAATAATGAAAACCCTTCAACAAGTAATAATGAAAATGATGTTGATTGTAGTCTACCAGGAATGAAAGTAAAGTTATATAAAAAGGGATTAATCTTTTGGAAATCAATGAGCAATGGAGACTCAATAAAAGTAGGAAAAGAGCTAAAAATTAGAGTAATACCTACAGATTCATTATTTGGATTTTTAGGTGTCGATGGAGCTGATATCATTTTCTATAACGATAACAATCCTGGAGGTGTAAATGTAGGAAAAACCCAGGGTATTATGGGATGCTTATATGTAACAATTGGTCCTGAATGGATAGGAACCCTTCAAATACAAGCAGCAGGTGGTTCTCATGCTGATTCAGTAGCAATGTCAATAATTGTTGAGCCATAGTTATTTATTCAATAATTATTTTTTTCTTATTTTAATTTAACAAAAGTTTAAAAATTTTTTAAAAAAAATAAATATATTTATTAATATAACAGCAATTGATACTTTAATTGATTTTTATATTTTAAATTGAAGAAGAGAGAATAAAATGAAAGATTATTCCTTTAAAAAATTTTTTTTGATAATACCATCATTCATTATATTAAGTTCTATATTAGTCTATTTGTTTATAATAAATTATAACTCAGAAATTAGTTTTGATCAAAATCAAAATACAGAAAAAATAAATAATCTAGAAATTACAGTTTTTATTCCAAGTAGTTCAAAACCAACTTTAAATAATTATAACCCTCAATATTTATTTTATATCGGGGAATGGATTTATGTTTATCAGGAATATTATAATGTAACAATTCAAAATAATTCATATAATACTTATTTAAGTATTAATATTACAAAAGATAATATTACCTATTACAATCAGGACGTCTATAATACAAAAATTGAAAATGCACGATTTTGGTATTTTTCTACAAATTATGAGGAATGGTCTGAAGGACGATATATTGTTACTTGTTATTTATTAGATAATATTACAAAAAAAGAAATTTCAGCAACTACTTATTTTGATTTAATTTTAAATCCTGAAAATTAAGACGTTTCTAATAGTGGCATTTTGACATTTTAACACATAATCTTTATATACTATAATTTATAGAGTATATCTCAATATTAAAATTTCCTGTGGTGAGGAGAAATGATAAAGGTTGAACATAAAATTAAAAGAAATACGCTTATTCTAATTTTAAGTTTAACAGTTGTATTTTTATTTATTGGATCTGCAACTAGCCCTGCATTAGCATCAGATCCAAAATCAATGTCTATTGATATTAAATCATATATTGACTCTTATTCTAGCGAATTAAGTTCAGATAAAGATATCGATGATATAATAGACGAATTTATCAAAGAACTAGAAAAAGAAAAATCTGATAAAGAAGAACAAACGAATGATGAGAGTCTTAAAAATAAAGACAGTAGAGACATATCTGAAGAAACCTCAGACGATGTAACTGATCCAAATATCGATTATGATTCTACAGATTCATTAGAAGATTTAATAGCAAAATATCAAAATTATATAAATAATGATGATTCAGGGAATTTATATAGTTCTGGGAATGAAAATAGCAATCTCAATAATATTGATACCGTTCAAAATGGAGATCTAATTATAGGAGGATCTGGAAGTCTTGGAAGTTACAACAACTACGGAGGAGATAGTAGTACTATTTTAAATCAAGGTGTAGGTAGTAGCAGTGGAAATAGTGGAATTGGTGGGTATGTATCTGGAGCAACTTCACTTGGTAGTGGAGGTTCAGGTGGTCTTGTAGGAACCTGTGGTGTTGGTGACGGTGATGGAGATGGTGGTAATACTCAACAAGGCAGCACAGGCAGTGGATCAAATGGTTATCCTAATGGCGGTAATAGTAATAGCAATGGAGATGGTGATGGTGATGGAAATAGTGGCAGTGGGAATAATAACAATGGCGATGGAGATGGAGATAGTGGTGGAAACAGTGGCAATGGAAAACTGTTATCTATATTAACAGAAAGATTTAGAGGAGGAATTGATCTTAACGATTTTCCAATAATTAAAAATCTATTAAGCCTTTTTGGGATTGATTATATAGATCTATCTACAGATGATAGTGATAATAATAAAGAAATATTTATTCATGCTTCAAAAGGACCTTTAAGAAGATTTAGAGATGTTTTAATAAAATATGACCAAGCTCATGACAATAGTATAATTGATAATCTCGATGCGCAAAAATA
>CAZVNH010000220.1:0-4959 GCA_964628575.1 uncultured Thermoplasmatales archaeon
GCCTCCACCTTGCGAAGGTGACGATCTTCCAGCTGATCTACCAGCCCTTATTATGAAAATTGAAAATAATTTTTAATCCATTTTGATTTAGATTAATTATTAATTCGTTCGATTTTTAGCAGCCTTTAAGGCTTCTACAACAGGTAGTTTTTCACCCATCATAAATTTTTCAAGGGACCCACCACCAGTACTAATATGTGAGATTTTGTTATTCAGGCCAAGTTTTTCTACAGCTGCAACAGTATGACCCCCACCAACAATTGAAAATACGTCAGAATTAGCAACAAATGTAAAAATTTCTTCAGTTCCCTTCATAAATGCAGGATTTTCAAATACACCACAAGGTCCTGATAAAAAAACTGTTTTTGCATTAGACAAAATATTTTTAAAATTCTCAATTGATTTTTCTCCTATATCAAAAAGGTTATAATCTGTTGGAAGAGAAGATACATCTATTTCATTTCTATCGGTATTTTGTTGTGTTGCAAAATCAGATGGAAGGTAAATATTATCTTTATATTTTTCTAATAATTTTTTGATTTCATTATAATTTTCTTGACTTCCTTCTTTTGCAAGCATATCTTCATTTTTTTTACCAAGATTTAACCCTTCTGCTTTTAAAAAAGCGTTTGCAGGTAAGCCAGTTAGAATTATTTTATCAGCTGTTTTATTTTCAAGAATACGCTCTATTGTAACAATTACATCAGAAAATTTTGCTCCTCCAAATAAAAAAACAGATGGCTTTACTGGATTTTCAACTATTTTACTAAGTGTTTCAAGCTCTTTTTCCATAAGTCTACCAGCACAAGATGGAAGAACAGCTGTAAAACCAATAAGACTACACTGCTTACGATGAGCAGCAGCAAAAGCATCATTAACAAAAATATCTGCTAATGGATATAAATTTTTAACTAAATCAGATTGAGCATGTTCCTCAGCTGTTTTTTTCTCTGTTTCACCATCAAACTTTCTAACGTTATCAAGGAGTAAAACATCACCATTCTGTAAATTTTTTATAGAGCATTGTGCATCAGTTCCATAAACATCATTAACATATTTTACAGGTTTTTCAAGAAGTTTTTCTAAAGCTTTTGCATGTTTCTCAAGGTTGATAAAATCCCAACTACCTTTTCGCCCTTGATGGGCAATAATAACAATTTTTGCACCTTTATCTATTAATTCTTTAATTGTTGGAAGTACTCTTTCAATTCTTGTATTATCAAGAATATCAAGAGTATTTTTATCAAGTGGCATATTAAAATCTACACGAAGTAGAACAGTTTTATTTTCAAAATCAAAATCATCAAGTGTATTATATTCATTCATGTATTAAAACCTCCAAAGAAACAATATAAATCTTGTTTATTTAAATATAGTTTTATTTTCTTATACTGCTTAAACTCTATTTTTTAATATATTCTAATAGATACGAAAAAAAATTTTACAAATATTAGGCTCTTGCTATTTGTAATTCACTAATAGGTCTAGAGTGATTTATAAAAATATAATTTAAAAGATCGACTAGTCTACAGCTATAACCCCATTCATTATCATACCAGGAAAGAATTTTTAAAAAATTGCCACGTTCACCATTTATCTTTGTGCTTTGGCCATCAATTATTGCTGAATGAGGATTTCCAACTATATCTGTTGAAACAAGTGGTTCTTCTGTATATTCAAGAATTCCTTTAAGACTGTTTTGTGATGCATGTTTAAATGCGTTATTTACGTCATCAATTGTTACTTGTTGTTTTAGCATACAGGTAAAATCTGTAAGTGATCCATCTGGTGTTGGAACTCTTACGGCTATTCCATCAATTTTCCCTTTTAACTCAGGAATTACTAAGGTTACTGCTTTGGCAGCTCCTGTTGTGGTAGGAATGATTGAGACAGCTGCCGCTCTTGCTCTTCTTAAGTCTTTGTGAGGGAAATCAAGGATACGCTGATCACCCGTATATGAGTGTATCGTTGTCATAAATCCTTGTTCAATCCCATAGCTATCATTTAAGACTTTCACAGGTGGCGCCAGACTATTAGTTGTACATGATGCATTACTTATTATATGGTGTTTATCTGCATCATATAGATGCTCGTTTACACCTAATACAACTGTTATATCTGGATCTTTAGCTGGTGCTGATATTATCACCTTTTTAGCTCCTGCTTCAAGATGCTGACTGGCACCTTGTTTTGTGCGAAATATTCCAGTGGATTCTATCACCACATCGATATCAAGCTCTTTCCACGGAAGCTTTGAGGGATTAACCTGTGAATAAAATTTTATCCATTTTCCATTAACTTCTATGCCATCTTGTTTGGCCTCTATGTTACCATCAAATTTGCCATAGATTGAGTCATATTTTAATAAATGAGCAAGTGTCTCGGTGTTACCAAGATCATTAATTGCGACAATTTGAAATTTTTCTCCATATTGAGAGTGTCCATATGAAGCACGAAGTGTGTTTCTACCAATTCTTCCGAATCCATTAATAGCTACTCTAATCATCCCTTCCACAAAAAAACAAAATCATATTAATCTATATAATACTTCCGACAATAAAAGTTGATTGTGCGTCTATAATTTTTACATTTGTATAAGAACCAATATCAATTTTTTGCCTTATTACTACTGGTTTATAGTTATCATTTCTACCGATATAAGTATTATTTTTTCCTTTTTCAGTAACTAAAATTTTATATTTATTTCCAATTAATTTTTTATTATTTTCAAGGGATATATCTAAGCAAATATTAGATAATATCTTTGAGCGATTTTTAACATTTTCAGTTTTTAATCTGCCTTTCATAGTTTTTGCTTTTGTAAAAGGTCTAGCGGAAAACCTTGTAATATTAGTAATATCTGGTTTTATAGTTTTTAAAAGATCTATTGTATTTTGAAATTGCTCATCTGTTTCAGTTGGAAAACCAATAATTACGTCAGTGGCAATAGAAATCCCTGGATAAAAACTTCTAAATTTTTCTACTATATTTGTATACTCATCAACATTGTATTTTCTATTCATCTTTTTTAATATTTGATTATCACCCGACTGAACAGGTAAATGAAGAAATTTATAGATTTTATTGTCTTTATAACCGCTAATTATTGAATTTAAATTTTTTTTACATGTAAAAGGATTCATCATTCCAACCCGGATTTTAAAATCTCCTTTAATTGCCTTAATTCTTTTTAATAAGACACCAAGATTGGTATTAATATCAAAACCATAAGAACTTGTATCCTGGGAGGTTATCTGTATCTCTCTACAATTGTTTTTTATTGCATTTTTAATATCTTTAATTATTTCAATAACTGGAAAACTTATAAGCTTTCCTCTAGCAATAGAAGTAATGCAATATGAACAATTGAATAAGCATCCTTCAGATATTGCGATAGGTGCAAATATATCATCATAATATTTTGGAAAACAAGTTTTATTTTTATATTTTAAATCAATATGTTTGTTTTTAATTACATCTACTATATTATTAGAATACTGGGGTGGAAGAAATCTTGCATTAGGTAATATCTTTTTTATTTTCTCTTGTTGGATTGATGCCATACATCCTGCAACGATTATTTTTTTTCCTTTTTCTTTGAGTTTTTTTAGTCTTGAAAGTATTCGTTGCTCGGTTGTATCAATTACTATACAAGTTAATATTATAATCAAATCAGATTCATTAATACTGTTTACTATCTCAAAATTATTTTTTTTTAAAATTCCTTTAATAAGATTTCCGTCAGCCTTATTTGCTGTGCAACCATAAACTTCAATATAAATTTTCATAGTTAATAAAAAAGCACAGAGAAAAAGTATTATTTAATTGCTTCTTCAAATCGTTTGATTATAAAATCTTTATCAAGATTAGATAGGAAAAATCCAGCTCTTGGTCCCTTTACTTTTCCTAGAATTATTTGATAAATAGTTAGAAAAGCAATCTTTATCGGTATTTTTCTTTCTTCAGAGATTTCGTAAATCAAATTGTGGATATTTTCTGCTTCCCAATCAATTGTAGATATTTTTTTAATAAATTCTTTCAAAAATTGCTGTTGTTGTTTTTCAAGTTTGATATCTGGTAATTTTTTTTGAACTTTAAATTTTACCATATCTGGTGCAAAGTGTTCAAGCCAATATTGTGCATGTTCTGCTCTTTGTTTAAGATGCTCTTCATCCTCTTTTTTAATATTTTTTGGAATTTGATTTGTTCTCTGTAATATTTTTTTAACTTCCTTCCAAGTACCGCCTATCTGGATTAATGTTACAAGATGTCTATAAGGTAATTGTAGAGGTATTTCATTTGAAATATCATAAGGTTGTGAAAGAGTATATGTTCTCTCTAAATCTTTCATTCCTTTTATTTCCTCTTCTTTTCTAAAGTAAACTCTCTCTAGTTGATCATATTCATCAACTAGATTTAATAATCCAAGACCTGGATCAAACTGTATATGCTTATTAGGTTGATTATTCATTAGAAGAAATCTTAAAACTTCTGGTGGTGTCATTTTAAGCATTTCTTCAGCGGATAATGCTGTTCCTTTTGAACTATGCATAGCTCCTTTTCCTTTTAATAAAATAAACTCATACATTGTATATCTTGGAGGAGGATAGTTAAATATCTCTTTAGAAATAGCAACTCCTGTATCGTGTGTACCACCCGCCGCTCCATGATCTTTTCCAAATGGTTCATAGGTAACTCCAAGTATTTTCCAACGTGCAGGCCAATCCACCCGCCATGGTAGTTTTCCAACTCCACCTTTTGTAATATCTGCTTTATCTTCATACCCGCAGTTACATTTATATTCAATATATGGGTAGTTATAAAGAACAGGTGTTGCAGAAGTTATTGTACCACATTTCCCGCATCTAATATTAAAAGGAATCCAGTTTTTTGGAAGCAGTCTTTTTGATATTTTCTCAATTATATTTTTAATTTTTTCTGTATTATCAAGTGCAGTCT
>CAZVNH010000221.1:0-4118 GCA_964628575.1 uncultured Thermoplasmatales archaeon
GTATATGATTTCTTTATATTATTATTAAGAGATTTTACATTAATATCAATTAAATAAATTCCTTCATTCGGTGCTGATATCTCCATATCTAATGTATGAGAATTTTGAGAAGAAATATTTACAATATTATTTTCAAAATAATTTACTAAACTTGAATTTATATCAACTTGGTACGAATCATCCTTCCCACCGATATTATAGATTGTAAAACTAAAATTTCTATTAGAAAAAGGTTGTATATAAATATGATTCTTTTCACCAATAATACTAAAATTATATGGATCAATAATTATTTCAGCAGTAGCCTCATCATTTGATGGTCTTTTATAGAATTGCTTCCATTCAGTACCAGTTAAAAAATCTACTGGATTGTTTTCATAAAAAGCAGGAATTCCTTCTTTCATGACAAAAAAAACAATTAAAAAAACTGCTATACTTGTTGAAAAAGCAAGTGTTAGTAAAATCCTTTTTACAGCTCTTTCTCTAAAAAGTATATAATACAAAAAAATAAATTGTATGAAACAAAGAAAAAGACTAAAAACACTAATTAAAATTGATTCTGCTTTATCAACTAAAAAAACTTCTTCAAAATTAAATAATATCAAAAATAAAAAGAAAAGAAAGAATTGGATTTCCCAGCATAAATAAAAATATTTTCTTTTAATTTTTAAAAATATAATAGATATTGCGAAAAATTCTATAATCAAAAAAGGTATAGTATGATAAAAAGATAGTTTCATAATTGAAGGAAATATTAAATAAATAAACAATACAATGTGAATATTAACAATCAATAAAAAAGGAAAATCTTCTTTAATATCTTTTTTTTTAAATAATATATTAAATAAAAAAATTACTTCAATTATAATAACAAATATTGCATATAAAACTGGAATAAATATATTTACATTTTTATCATTCATCATTTTGTTAAAATTAAATAAAAATAAAAAAAGTATAAAAAGAAATATTTGAATTTGCCATATTATATAGAAATATTTTTTTGGTTTATTATATAAAAATGGTATATAAATTGCAAATTCTAATATAAAAAATGGTAGAGCTAACAAAGGTGAAAAAAAAGTTCCTACTTTTGGTAGCATTATATATAAAAATAAAAATAACTGAAATAGTATGATAAGAAAGAATCTTTTATTTATTTTTTTTAATTCCATTTGGTACGTAAAATTATGGATTTAAATATAATTATCATCATCATAGATTATATAATCTATATACTAAAAAATATAAAAAAAATAAGGGAAATATTTCCCTTATCCACAGTTTAATTTACTATTTTATGGATGGTTTTCGTATAAACTTACGTATGCTGCTAATTCACAAAGCTCTTGATTCATTTGAGTATCTAATAAAAAGTCGATAAATACCGCTGCAGATCCTTTTGGTTCACCTGCAGTTATCAGATACAATGTACGAGATTGTGGATATGAACCATCTGCAATGTTTGCTATACTCGCTGTTCCATTAAAACTACCTTCAACTGCATTTATTTCTAAAAGTTTATCTTTGTTTGATTCGTACATTCCCCAAGATGTGAAACCAAAAGAATTTGGATCATTTGCTATTGCAGCAATTAATGCTGGGTTTCCAGTTGCATCAAAATCCGCTTCATAATTTGTACCACCAATTGTTGCTGGTAGGTTTGTTTCATCACCAAGGAAATATTTTGCAAATGTTTTTTCAGTTCCAGAACCATCTGCCCGTCCATATGAATTAACTGCGTCTGAACCAATACAATTATCTAGGCTACCAGGTGCTTCAGGCATAGCATCCCATGTTTCGGTATTACCTTCAGTATATACTCTTTTTACCCATGCATCATCAACTGCAATTAAGTGATGGGTGTTTGCTTTTGGTACAACTGGTACAACTGCATCATAACAGAGTTTTCTTATTTCAAGATCAATACCAAGATCTTTTATACCATCATCATTAAGGTCTGGATACAAGTTAAAGTATTCCATATCAACTGAACTTGATGAACATCCTATATCGCAAAGACCAAGTCCTGCCCCCATAATTCCAGAATCTGATCCTCCACCTTGTAGGTTGATTCTGAAGTTTGGATATTTGGCTTCGAACATTTCTTTTGCATATTGTGTTAATTCATATACCGTTGTACTTCCACCAACATCTAGTGTTTCTGTTATCTCTGCAGTACCTGCTTTGTTTTCTACTCCACTTTGCCAACCAGTTTGCCATAAATAAAATGCACCAGCTGCTCCTACTGCAACGAGTACGAGCATAAGAGTTGCAATAACTGGCGAAACTGCTTGTACTTTCTTCATTATTTTTCTCATTTTTTCTTCACCTATTTTTGTTGTTTTAATTTATTTGGGCGTCCTCACTTTTTATCCTTTAAAAGTATCATCAGATCCCATACATTTGGACTACCAGTCCAAGCCAAAAATCATAGAGCGATATTAATAAGATTGTTCAAATAAAATCAATAGTAACAATTGGTTAACATGTTTTTATGAATTGGTATAAACTAATATTTTGTTATCATTTTAATAAATAATTATACATAGACTATAGAATCTATATACAACATTTTTTAATAGCACAGAAAGGCTGAATCAATAGAAAAATTCAATATAAAAAATAAAAATCCAGGTATAGACAATGGGAATTTTAAATAGAAAGAATAATACAGATAAAAATGTAGATAGATTACTTGATGTTAAATATAGAGATTTAATAAGAAAAAAAGCTGAGAAATTAGAAAAACAATATCTAAAAAAACAAGTAATTCCTGAAAAGATTATTATTCAGCAGCAAATGTCATATATGAGAAAAGAACTTGATAAAGACAGACTTGATATCAATATTACATATCCAGTTGACCCTCCTTTTGCTTTTATTAATATTATTTTTGAAAAAGAAGATGGAGAATTTCAATATCTTGTAAGGGAACCAAAGTTAAAAGAGGATGAACATGAAATCCTAAAATCTATCAGACAAAAAGTAGAAGATACAATGGATCAAGAAACCGTTCCTATGGGTGAAGACAATATCTTTAAAAAATCAAAAAAACTTAATGATTACCTATATGGTAAATTTATTGATGTAATTGATTTATTTGATATACCTGTTGAAAAGAAAAGAATGCCTATTCTTTTTTATTTTTTAAGCCGTGATCTTTTTGGCCTTGGTCGATCAGACCCTATAATTCAAGATCCTTTTGTAGAAGATATCGGCTGTAATGGACCAAATATACCATTGTATCTCTTTCATCGAGTTTTTGGATCTATGAAAACAAATATTGTATATCCAGCAGAGCTTGAACTAAACAGATTTATCTTAAAACTTGCCCAGATATCTGGACGACATATTTCTGTTTATCAGCCAATCCTTGACGCTGTTCTATCTGATGGTAGTAGAATTAATTTAACACTTGGTTCAGAAGTAACTAGAAAAGGATCAACTTTTACTATTCGTAAATTTTCCTATGATCCTATATCACCAATTGATCTTCTACGATTCGGTAGTATATCGCCATTACAACTTGCATATTTCTGGATTCTAATTGAAAATAAAAAATCTTTACTAATATCAGGTGGTACTGCATCTGGAAAAACTACTCTTCTTAATGCTCTTTGTATGTTTGTAAGACCTGAAGATAAAATTGTTTCAATTGAAGATACTCCAGAAATACATATAGACCATGAAAACTGGATACAATCAGTTTCAAGAAAAGGATATGGAAAGTTAAGCCTATCAGGTGTATCTGGAATATCTGGAATGTCAGGCATTAGCGGTGGAGGAAGTCCTGGAGATGTAGATCTTTTTGATTTATTAGTTGCGGCATTACGTCAAAGACCAGAATATGTAATAGTTGGAGAAATAAGAGGAAGAGAAGCATTTACTTTATTTCAAGCAATTGCAGTAGGTCACTCTTCGCTTAGCACAGTACATGCAGGTTCAATTGATGAACTATTACATAGAGTAGAAAATCAACCGATGAATATTCCAAGAGTATTATTTCAAAGTATAGATGCTGTAACATTTGTAGGTCAGGTAAATGTTGAAAACAAAAGAGCAAGAAGATGTAAAAAAATGGTAGAAGTTTTAGAGTTAGACAATGAAACACATGA
>CAZVNH010000221.1:4128-4959 GCA_964628575.1 uncultured Thermoplasmatales archaeon
TTTACTAACAAATGATTTATTTGAATGGAATCCAAAAGGAGATTTCTTTCATTTTTCAGGAAGAAGCTTTGTTCTTGAAAAAATAGCAGATGAAACTGGAAAAGACATCGAATTTATAATGGACGAACTAAAAAGAAGAGAAGCATATATCAAACTAATGAATAAACAAGATATCACATTTTATAAAGATGTAAGCAGAGCAATTAACATGTATTATGTTGATCCTCTCTCAGCAACAGTAGAACTTGAAGGACGGTAAAAAGAATGAGGGGGAGAAAAAAAAAAGAAAAAAAACGATTAAAACAAAAGAAGACTATTCTTGATAAATATAAAAACATCTGTGCAAAATCTCTCGGACGGATTATTGAACGGAAAAAACATTTTCAAAACCTTGATGATCAACTTAAAATGGCAAATATGCAATATTTGCCATCTACATTTATAGCAGTCATAATACTTACTGGAGTAATAGTAACAATATTATCATTTTTTTTATATCTGATTTTTTTTAATTTTTTATTACAATCGCCATTCTGGCTTTTCTATGTCTTATTGTTAACATTAATAAATAGTGCTGTATCATTTGCATTCCTACCTTTTCTTATGAAAGCAAAAATATCTTCAAGAAGATTGCAAATAGACCATGAACTACCTTTTACACTAAGTGAGTTATCTGTTCTAGCAAGTACTGGTCTAACACCAACAAAAATCTTCAAACATATGGCAGAAAGAGAAACAACAAAAGCTATGTCATTTGAATTCAAAAAAATAGTTCATAAAATCGAAATAGAAGGAAAAGATATAATCTCGGCAATAAGTGAATCAGCAAAA
>CAZVNH010000222.1:0-4944 GCA_964628575.1 uncultured Thermoplasmatales archaeon
GAATAGGTCCAACAGAAATTACAATCACCGTTTTCTCATCACAAGCTCAAACAATTTCTAAAACAGTTGAAGCATTTTTATTATTTTTCTATATTTATATTAGTCCAGTATAAACAATTGATAATATCTTATCCAAGAAATATTTCATACAATTAAATTAATTAATTTTTTCATCTAACATTTTCTATTATTAGTTGATATCTTTAATTTTCAACTATATTTAAACAATTTAATTAGAGATATAAATAGGTGTAGAAAATCAAAAGAAATAATGCTTTCTCCTTTTATGTAACATTTGTTACATCATTATGCCAAAAGGATTATAATAAAATATTTGATATTATATAATAAGAAGAGGAACCATAAAATTTTTTTCCTACTTGTAGAAAGGAATAAAATTGGTAAAAAAATATAATTTGTGGGGGAATATGAAAAAATGAATAAAAAAATATTAGGTATTTTAGTAATGACACTGTTGATATCAGCTACAGCAATACCTGTAACAGCAACACTGAATAAAAAAACAAATATTGGAATAAAAGATATTTTAAAAAATACAGAAGAATATAATACAAATGATTTTTTAGAACAATATGGAAAAGATAGAATACCAGTTGAAATCGACAATTTGAATATACTTCCTAAACACAAAACTGCTGTAACAGGACCAAACTATGAGTTTTTAAAAACGCCTGAAGCAATATTTACATCATATTATGATTATCAACCTGGTAGTTATTGTGGATTTCCTATAGATAAACAAACCGAAAATGGTGATGGAGTATATCTTACATTCCATGGACAAGAAACTGCTAAAGGGACCCGTTTCCAGTATTATACCTATGTTGATTCAAGTTTTAATATTCAATCAGGTGGAATAAATATTAACACTAGACAAGGATATGGGGGAATCGCTGTTCATCCAGCAACAGGAAATGCGATTGCAACCTGGCATGAGGACCCTGACGGAGATGCTGTAAATGGTGATGCAATTACATATGATGATTTTGATGCTGCTGAAACAGCAGGAAATTGGGAAGAACCTGAATATTTTGATAACACTGTTACAAATGAATATATATGGCCATATATCTTTATTGGACCATCACCAGAAGGAGAAGGATATGTAAGGATATATAACGTTCAAAAAAACTATGCAAGTAATGATGCAGGATATCCATGTGAAGATGTCCGCATATTATACATAGATATTGAAAATACAAACGGAATAGATATGTCTGATATAATGGATACTGAAAATTGGGAATCTGTTATAATATTTGACGATTGGCGTGAAAAAAATATTCGTCCATTCCAATCATTTGCTGTTGATTATACTACACCTGGTAGAGTAGCATTTGTTGGAGATGCTGTATGGCTCGAGGGTGACCTTGGTGATATGCCTGTCGAAGAAGGAGCCTTCGTATGGGAATCACTAGATTATGGCGAAACATGGGATTATGCAAATCTACATACCGATGGTCCAGAATCGTATATTTATATAGTAGATAATGTAATAGGTGCTGAATTTGATGGTACTATACCTGATGAACTCTCAGTTGGAATGGCTGGTGATCATTCCGCGCCAGTGTATGATGGAGACGGAAATCTACATTATCCATTCCTTGCAGATTACGGACATGAAACAGAAGAAGGTCGATATTATCTTCCATATTATATGCCACAGATGGAACTTGTATGGGATGGATCGAACTTTGAATTCCGAGAGGTTTCTAAAATGCCAGGAATTGATCCATTATCCGGTCATACTGTCCCATGGACAGATGCAACTACTGCAGAACCAGTAATTACATGGAGTATTTACCCATCGGGATCATCTGCAATTTTCCACGAGAATTGCCAGAAACAGTCCGTAAACAGAGAAAAGGGTTGGATGGCACATATGTGGGTTGATGGAACCTATGCACAGCTTGCTGCTGATGAAGAGCCAGGATATGAAGAATACGACAAACATCCAATGATTTATATAGCAACATCAACAGATAATGGCGCTACATGGTCAGATCCTATTATGCTTACAGACATTAATAGTGAATTATTTGACTTTTCTGAACAAATCACAGTATACCCATATTTCTGTGATACTATCACTGATATTGGAAATAACTATGGAAGAATAGACATGTACTACTTTGATGATAACCAATTCGGCTCCTCAGTTCACGGTATGGCCATGGATAAAAGCGGACAGATAACATATTGCTCTATAAAAATAGATTTCTCTACAGGCGCTGCACCAACAAATCCAACGGTTAACTATAATAAAAAGAATGATGAGCTAGTTGTATCATCTATAGATCCAGATGGAGACCAAATTAGATATGGAGTATCATGGAATAATGATCAAAATGTAGACAAATGGACAGATTTCTATAATTCAGGAGATCAAGCAAAGATAAACTGCGAAGAAAGAAAAGGTGTTGTAGGAGTAATCGCTGAAGATACAACTGGTGCTCAGAGTGGATGGGTTTCAGTAAAACCAAGAGCTAAACCAGCCTGTATTAATTCAATATTATCAGAAATGTTTCCGATAATATATAAAATACTTCAACAATTGCTGAAACTCTAAAAAAATAAAATCTTATCTTTTTTTCTTTTTTTATATTTAAAAATATTAAAATATTTGTTTTTATAAAAACAAATTTTTATTAATCGTTTTAAAAAAACTGTATCTTTTATTTTAAATCCTTTAAAATTCAATAGGATTAGTATATAAAATATATATTTATTAGATGGTTTAAACTATTTGAAAATATTTTATTAAAATTTTTATTTTTTTAAATTATTTATTATAAATTTATAATTAGTTTATTCATAAATTTTAAATATACATTAGTTATTAATGAATTGGCTTTTAATCTTATCCTGTGGGGGAAGAAAGATATGGAAAAAATCAATAATTTTAATTATATAAAAATATTTATCTCAATATTTTTGGTAATAGTACTTGTTGGATCGCTTTTTTCACCTATTGTTAGCTCAATAGATAATGATGTATCTCAGATGAATAAATCTAACAAATTAGGAGTAAAAGAGCAAATAATTCAATTACTATATCGATTTCCAATATTTGAACGATTATTTACAAAGATTTTCGGAGTTTCTCCAGATGTTACTGAAGAGGAAGAAACTGATATATCAAATCCAGAAAATGATAATACTGAAATAATATATACAGAAGTCGAAAATCCAGAGCTTAATAATTCTTGTGGTATCGATATGGTATTAATAATAGATAGCTCTGGAAGTATTAATTATCAAGAGCTTCAAACAATGAAAAATGCTTTTAATAACTTTGTTGATGCATTTCTTCCAAATACTCCAACCAATATAGCTATTGTCGAATTTGATACAACAGCTCATTCAGTTTTAGACTATTCCACTGATATTCCTACAATTAAAGGAGCTATAAACTCAGCTTCTAGTGGAGGCTGGACCAATTGGGAAGATGCATTAATTAAAGCTCATAATCTTTGGGATAATCGCCCTTTAAAACCTGATTTATATGTTTTTGCATCAGATGGTAATCCAAATCGTATTGGTAATGGACTACCAACTAGTGAAAATGTAGCTGTTGCAGCAGCAGTTACTCAAGCTAATCAGATTAAAACTGATGGTGTAAGAATAATAACTCTTGGAATTGGAAACGACTTGAATCCAAATAATCTAATCGCAATCTCTAGTGCTGATGCTTATTACAATACAGATTTTGATACATTAGCATTAACATTAGCAGATATTGCAAATGAGCTTTGCGGTGGGACAATTACTGTTAGAAAATATATGGATGGAGTTCCATCAGATGGTTGGAATTTTTCTTTGGATGTAACAGGTGGTACATCAGATCCTGTATGGGGATTGACAGATACTGATGGTTATATTGTATTTGATATAAATCTTAATGAAAGTGAAACATCAGCTATTGTAAATGTTACTGAAACAATGGAACCAGGTTCATCTTTTGTAAATGCTTATGCAGAGAATTGTTCAGGAGGTGAAGTTGGTACACAGGGTACAAACTCTATTGATAATATTGTTATTGAAGGAAATTGCTCAGTGTATTGTGAATTCAATAATACCCAGTTATCTGCTGAAATTATTTTAGATAAACAAGCTGATGTTAGCTCAGTTGGTATTGGTGATACCGTTACATATACATATACTGTTACAAACAATGGTGAGGTTACTCTTACAGATATTACCGTTGTTGATGATATGCTTGGATCAGTTACACTTGGAACAACAACACTAACACCAGGACAATCAACAACTGGTACAAAGACATATGTTGTAGACGAAGGAGATCTTCCAGGACCTATTATAAATACTGCTACAGCTACTGGAACACCTCCTACAGGTCCTAATGTCAATGACATAGATAATGAAATTATAGTAATTATTTACAATCCTGGTATTGATCTTATTAAACAAGCAGATGTAAACACTGCAAATATAGGTGATACAATTACATATACATACACTGTTACAAATACTGGAACAGATCAGCTTAATGGAATAACAGTTAATGATGATAAACTAGGACTTATTAACCTAGGGACAACAACACTTGCTTCAGGAGCTTCAACAACAGGTACTGCAACATATACAGTAACAGAAAGCGATTTACCTGGACCAATAGAAAATATTGCTACAGTAATAGGAACACCACCGTATGGTCCTAACGTTAATGATACAGATTATCAGATAGTAACAATACAATACACTCCAGGAATTTCTATAGATAAATCAGCAGATATAAATTCTGCTAATATTGACGATATAATTACATACACATATACTGTAACAAATACTGGTGATGTAACATTATCAGATGTTACAGTAACTGATAATGTATTTGGAAGTATATCACTTGGAGCGACAACACTGATACCAGATCAATCAACAACCGGTACTGCAACATAT
>CAZVNH010000223.1:0-606 GCA_964628575.1 uncultured Thermoplasmatales archaeon
ATATTAGGATTATTAAATCTAAAAAAACTGGTAAGATACGAAATGTATACAATAATAAAAAACATATATTATCGATGAGAGCGAATGATGGATTATTTACTTTAAAGATTGAAGGAGCAAAAATAATACATAAATCTTCTAAAGCTCCTCATCTAAGAGTTGTTGTAAAAAAGGATGTAATTCCATTTATTAAAGAAGGGAAGAGCGTTTTTGCAAAATTTGTTGAAGACTGCGATATTAATCTTCGTCCTTATGATGAATGTCTAATTGTTGATGAGAAAGATAATCTTATTGCAATAGGTAGATGTCTTCTAAATAAATTAGAGATGGAAAAATTTAATTACGGTGTCGCTGTCAAACTAAGAGAAAAAATATAAACTAATAAGTTTTTATCTTTGTCTGATAACATGACTAGATACGGTAGTGGATTTAGGGAGCCTCCATGGGTTATGGGTTCTCCAAAGGAAGTTATGGATTGGATGGAGGCTAGTCATCCTTCAAAAAAGAAAGAAAAACATAAATTTGAGAAAGAGTATCTCACGAATCTTCATATAAAATTTGATTTTGATGTAAAAAAAGAAATTAAAAAATCGCCATGTCTGATAT
>CAZVNH010000223.1:616-4940 GCA_964628575.1 uncultured Thermoplasmatales archaeon
AAGAAGATTTTGAATTACTTCCAACAACAGAGTTGATATTAAGAGGTCTTGCAAAAGCAAAATTTAAAAACACTGCAAAAATCATTATTGATGGAAAAATATTATACGAGCATCCTGAAAAAAAAAGTGATTTAAGAAAAACAATTAATGATATCCAAGATTTTTCAAATGAAATATCTAAAGGAAAAAACGTTGAAGTTGTTGCAATACTTGATGATGTTGAAAAAAGTACAGCAATAATAAAAATAAATAAAATTCATAAAGAAAAAGATCACTCAGTCGATATTCAAATAAAAGGCAAAATAAGAAAAGAAATCTATCATATATTTTTGAACTACATAAATGAAAAAATTGGATTAAAAGAAAGTTAAAAAAAGCTCGACAATAAACGATTTATAAATAAACAATTTTAATAATAAGTACTTAATTGCAGGATTTCTAATTGTGGAGGTATATTTATGACTGATAAAAAAACATCAGAGGTTTCAGGGCTTTATAAAATACCAATTAAGGATAGAATTAATTTTGTAAAAGAATTTGCTGATTTAACAATAGAAGAAACAAATCTTTTAAGTTCAAATCTAGAGTTAGATACAGCAGATAGAATGATAGAAAATGTTCTTGGTACTTTTGAGTTACCATTAGGAATTGCTGTTAATTTCTTAATTAATGATAAAGATTACCTAATTCCAATGGCAATAGAAGAATCAAGTGTTGTCGCAGCCGCTAGTAACGCTGCAAAAATTGCTAGAATTAAAGGAGGTTTTAAAACAGAACTTACAGAACCATTAATGATTGGACAAATACAGATTCTACATGTTAAAGATGTCGCCAAGGGTGCTCAAAACATTATAGATCATAAAAAACAACTTTTAGAACTTGCTAATGCCCAAGATAAAATACTTGTAAAATTTGGTGGTGGAGCAAAAGATATAGAAGTTAGAATTCTAGATAGTCCCAAAGGAAAAATGATAGTAACTCATATAATCGTTGATGTCAGAGATGCAATGGGAGCAAATGCAGTAAATACAATGTGTGAAGCACTTGCACCAATGCTAGAAGAACTTACTAATGGAAATGTAAGATTAAAAATTCTTACGAATCTTGCAGATAGGCGAATCGCAAAAGTAAAAGCAACATTTGATAAGGAGAAATTAGGTGGAGAAAAAATTGTAGATGCTTTTTTAGAATCATATACTTTAGCAGCAATTGATCCATATAGAGCCGCAACTCATAATAAGGGTATAATGAATGGTATTGACTCCTTAATTATTGCAACAGGTAATGATTTCCGTGCAATTGAAGCAGGAGCTCATGCTTATGCAGCTCGTAATGGGCAATATACTTCTCTAAGTACATATTATAAAGATAATGAAGGTAATTTAGTAGGTGAATTAGAGCTTCCAATGGCTGTAGGAATTATAGGTGGAGCCGGAAACATCCATCCAAAAGCAAAGCTCTGCAAAAAGATTTTAGGTATAAAAACAGCAAAAGAATTATCTGAGGTTGTTGTTTCTCTTGGTCTTGCTCAGAATTTTGCAGCTGTTTTTGCTCTTTCAACAGTTGGAATCCAAAAAGGACATATGTCTCTTCATGCAAAAAATATAGCTGTTATGGCAGGTGCTAAAGGAGATCAAATTGATAAAATAGCAGATCAATTAGTTAAAGAAGGAAATATAAAACTTGATAGAGCAAAAGAGATAATAGAAGGAAATTAAATAATTCTTTCTGAAATATCGTCAGGTTCACGTTCACAATAGTAACAGATAATCCTCAACGGATCCTGGCTAATAACTATAAATCTGCTTTGCACAGGTTCTTTTGCATTGGAAACACATGTCGGATTCGAGCATTTTACAATACCTATTATTTCATCAGATAGTTTTACTCTATGTTTTTCCGTAACCTCATAATTGCGTATTATATTTATAGTTGCTTTAGGTGAAATTAATGCAATTTTATCAACTTCATGAGGATCAAGCTCTCGATTTTCAACCTTAACAATATCTTTTTTACCCATCTTACTTTTAACATTCATAACTACACTAATAGTTGATGAAGATTTTTCTGGGATTCCTAATATGTGTAAAACTTTAACAGCATTTCCTGCAGTAATATGATCAATAACAGTTCCATTATTAATCCTTGGAACTTTTAATTCTTTTTTCATAATAATCCTCCTAAAACAAGAGATAGAAGAGCCATTCTAACTGGTACCCCATTAAAAGCTTGCTTGAAATATAATGCATGAGGGGTAAGATCAACTTCTGGATCAATTTCCGTAACTCTAGGAAGTGGATGCATAACAATTATGTCTTTTTTTGCGTTTTTTAATAAATTAATATTTATTTTATATGAACCTACAACACGATTATATTCTTCTGCATCAGGGAAACGTTCTTTTTGAATTCTTGTAACATATAGTACATCTGCATCTTTTATTGCTTTTTCAAGATTAGAGGTCTGATTTGGTTCAACTCCAAGATTTATACATTCATCAACAACTTCTTTTGGCATTTTTAAACTTTGAGGAGAGACAAATGTTAAATCAGCCTTGTAAAAAGCTAAAGCATATGCAAGAGAATGAACAGTCCTACCATATTTCAAATCACCAAGTAAAACAATTTTATTTTTACTAATTTTGCCTCTCTCAGTTAAAATTGTGAATAAATCAAGTAAACATTGTGTTGGATGATGGCCTGCTCCATCACCTGCATTTAAAACTGGGGCATCTGAAAATTCTGCAGCTAATCTCGCTGCGCCTTCTTGAGGATGTCTAATTACAATTGCATCACTATACGAATCTGCCATTCTTATGGTATCTGCAAGACTCTCTCCTTTTTTTTGTGAAGTTCCACTTGGATCTGAAAAACCAATTACACGCCCACCTAATCTATTCATTGCACTTTCAAAACTTAGTCTAGTTCTTGTGCTTGGTTCAAAAAATAATGATGATAGTACTTTTCCATTAAGAATTTTTTTGTATTTCTTTCCTTTAGCATATGGGACCATTTTTTTAGAATAGTCTAATATATAATCAATCTCTTTTTTTGATAAATCTTTAATCGAGATTATATTTTTTCCTTTGAAATTCATTATAATCAAAAAAAGGAAGATACAAAAACAGCTTAATAAATTTTTTAATTATATAAAGGTAATAAAAGTGTTGTTATAGAACATAACATATTAATACAACAAAGTTCTTATACTATTATAACAATAAATAAATATAAAACAAATAAAATAATATTTCATAATAATCAATGGGGGATTATAATGACCAATAATAAAAAAAACAATAAAAAAAATATTGAAAAATTACACGCGTTATTAGATAATGGGTCCCCAGATGATTCATATAAACAGGATAAATACTTAAACACTCTACATAAAAGAATGAAAAATAAATATCAAGAACGAATTATAATAAAAAAACCAATTTCTTCAGAGAAAGAAGATGATTATGACTCTTTAAAACCAAAAGTTATAATTTATAGTTATAAAGAAGAGAAAATACAAGAAGAAAAGGAGCAAGTTGATCAAAAAATTATTATAAAATCATCAATTGAAGATGAAGATATTTTTGAAGTGAAAAAAATCAAAAGTGCAGTTCCTAAACCTTTAAAAATTGAACCTAAAGTTTTTCAAAAAAAGGAACAAATTTCTGTTGTTCCTGAAGAATTTGAAGGAGAAATTGAAGAATGGGAATCAGTTCAAATAGAACAACCTGTTAAAAAAGAATTAGCAATAAAAGAAGAAAAAATCATTCCTTTAAAAGAGAAAGAAAAGATATTAAATATATGTAAAAACTGTGGTACAAAATATGAAAAAGGTTCATTATTTTGTCCTGAATGTGGTAAAAAAGTTATTTCTAATGAAGAAATTGAAATTAAGGATGTTGAGACAAAAGATACAATTCCAATTATTGAAAAAAATATTATTCATAAAGATGAAGTTCCAACTTGGGAAGAAATAGAAGACGATGAAAAAGAATCTAAACCTATTGAAGAAAAAACAGAAAAAACTGAGATTATTGAAGAAACTAAAACTACAGAATGGGAACCAATTGAACAAAAAACAACTGAACTAGAAAAACCACAAGAAATTAAAGAACCAGAAAAAATAGAAGAAAAAACCGATTGGATCGAAGTAGAAGAAACTGTAACAGTTCCAGCTGAAATAATAAACAAAGAAGAACTAATTGAAAGAGATAATAAAATTAATACATTTAAAGATATTGAATCAATTGATGAAGAAACAGCAATACTTCTTTATGATAATGGAATTACATCAACTGAAGCTCTTACAATAGCCTCAGTTAAAG
>CAZVNH010000224.1:0-1966 GCA_964628575.1 uncultured Thermoplasmatales archaeon
TGAGATGGCAATTAATATGATAGAGCATTAATCTTTTATTTTTTTAAAAAGCCAAATCTTTTTAACTATTAATCCTATCTTGTTAAAATAATATTATAGGAAGATTTATTTAATGAAAAAACCAATCAATTCAGATGAAAAACCTCTTGTTGGTTTCATTAATCTTTTCTATAATTTTGGTGAAACTTGTAGATCAGTTCTAATTGCAAAACGTTTTATTGAACTAGGTGGAAATGTAATTTTTTTCAGCCATGGCGGAAGATATGAATATTTAGCAGAAAAAATTGGATGTAAGGTTGTTAGAATAAAACCAATTTATACTGAGAAATATATTGATCTTTTATGGAAATCTTCGCGATTAACAACATTTAGAAATCCTTTTTCAAAAAGAATATTAAAAGAACATATTGAAGAAGAAGTTGCAGCTTTTAAAAAAAATAAAGTTAAATTAATAGTTTCTACAAATAATTGGCCCTGTTATTTATCTGCAAGAATTGCAAAAATACCTTTAATTGCAGTAACTCCTAAACTTATATTTAATTATAAAAAATTCCCTGAAGATGCAAATATTTTATTTTTTAAATTATTTCCTAAATCAATTAAATTAAAGTTTTTAAACTGGTATTCACCTAGATCTAAAATGTATATAAGACCATTTATCAAAATTGCAAAAAAATATAATATACCTTCTCCTAAACCTGGAGGTGATTTAGCAAAAGGTGATTATACTTTATATGTAGATTTTGCTGAGTTTCTTGATATAGATAAATCAAGTATTCCTCCAAATGAATATTATACTGGTCACCACTTTTTAGATGAACTTTATGAAAAAAATCTAAGTGAAGCAGAAATTGAAAAGGAAGAAAGATTGCTTAAAAAACATATTGATAAAGAAGGTAAATCTATATTATTTTCCTTGGGTAGTTCTGGAACAAAAAAAAATTTTATTCAAATTTTGAAGGCATTAGATAAAACAAAATATAATGTTATTGCAATATATACTTCTGTTGTTAATGAAGAAGATCTACCTGAAGTTAATAATAATATTTTATTGAAAAAGTTTGTCCCATCCATGAAAAAATTAAATAAAATGGTAGATCTTGCTATAATCCACGGTGGGAAAGCTACAGTTTATACAGCAGCTTATAGCGGTAAACCTGCTATTTGTTTTCCAATGCAGTTTGAACAGCACCTTAATATCGAGGCATTAGAAAAACATGGTATGGCGATAATGCTATCAAGAAAAAACTTTAATGAGCAACAACTATTAAACACAATAGATCACATTTTTAATAATTATGATTTCTACTTAAAAAATGCAAGGATCCTTTCTCAGAAGCTACCAAGTCCTGAAGGAGATAAAAATGCTGCTAAAAAGATACTTGAAATATTAGAAAAGGAAAAATTTTATTAGTAATTAACATTGGATTTGAAATAAATGAAAAAATCAGCTAAAAAACCACTAATCGGGTTCTTCCCTGGATTTGGCCTTATTGGAGAAACTTATGCTTTAGTTAAGATTGCTAAAAAATACAAAGAACTTGGTGGTGAAATTGTTTTTTTTAGCCATGGTGGTCCATATGAATATTTAGCAAAAGAAACAGATCTAAAAATTATAAGAATTAAACCTGTTAGAGAATCTGGGAAGTTAAAAGATTATTTTTTAACACATAGTGAAGAAAATATAATTGACATTATAAATGAAGAAGCAATAGCTTATGAAAAAGCTGGAATTAAAGCATTAGTACAAACAAATATATTTTTTGATTGTCTTATTGCACCTCGAGTTGCTAATATACCTACAATTTCTGTTGTATCAGGTCCATGGACAAAAGAATTTTATAAAGCTAATAATGCCACTTTTCCTGATATGTTAGAGAATAATTTTACAAGGATAATTCCAAAAAAAATTAAAAATAGATTGTTCAATTGGTATGCACAAAGATATCGTGGACCTGTAACAAAG
>CAZVNH010000224.1:1976-4939 GCA_964628575.1 uncultured Thermoplasmatales archaeon
TAGGATATCAAAAAGAATGGATCTTGATATATATTTTAAATCAAAATGTGATTTAGTTTTAGGTGATTATACACTTTTATGTGACGATATTAATTTATTAGGTCTAAAACCAACAAAAGAAATACCTCTGGAAAATTATATTGGCCCTATCCTAACAGATGATCTTTTTCAAGACCAAAAAACACAAAAAGATGATTACATAAAAAAACACTTACAAAAACCAGGAAAATCAATTCTAATAACAATGGGAAGTCAAGGGAATAAGGAAATCTTTAAAAAAATTATCAATTTACTAAATCAAACTAATTATAAAGTTTTTGCATTATATACATCAATTTTAAAAGAACAAGAACTGCCTAAGGTTAATGATAATATTTTATTTATCAAATATGTTCCATCTGTATCAGATTTAAATAAAAAAGTTGATCTAGTAATAATACATGGTGGGAGAGGTACGACTTATACAGCAGCTTACTCTGGAAAACCTGTTATTGGTATTCCAAATATACATGAACAACAATCAAATATTGACTGTTTAGTTAGAAACGGAATAGCAATAAAATTATCTAAAAAATTTTTTAATGAAAAGATGTTTATCAATTCTGTTGAACATATATTTACAAACTATGATTTTTATTTAAAAAATGCAAAAAATCTTGCTGATAAACTACCTAAACCTGAAGGTGATAAAAATGCTGCTGAAATGATTATAAAATTCTTAAATGAAAAAAAATAGTTGATATAAATATAGGAAAAATATGAATAAACGTATTGAAAAAAAATTAGTAGGTTTTTTTCCTGATTTTACAGGTATTGGAGAAACCTATCCACTAATAAAGATTGCTAAACAATATTCAGATATTGGTGGAGAAGTTATTTTTCTAAGTCGAGGAGGAGATTATGAGTATCTAGCAGAGGATCTTGGTTATAAAATAATACAGATAAAACCACACATATCAGAGATGCTAGGTTTAAGAAGATATTATAAAGAATATGGCGAAGAATATTTAATAAAAATGATTAAAAATGAAGCTCTAACATATAAAAAAATAGGTATTAAAGCCTTGGTTCAAACAAATCTTTTTTTTACATGTATACTTGGTGCAAGAGTTGCAAAAATCCCTCTTTTTACAGTTACTTCTGGAACATGGACTCCAAATTACTATGAAGCTAAATACTTCACGTTTCCTGATAGTCTTGAAAATTCTTTTACAAGAATTATTCCAAACGGCATTAAAAATCGATTTGCCAACTGGCTTATGTTGCACCATAAAGTTCTTGCTTTAAAAATAGCAAATAGACTTGCAAAAAGATTGGATATAAATCTATATCTAAAATCTAATCCTGAGTTAAGTTTAGGTGATTACACTTTTGTATGTGATTCAATAGAACTACTTAATCTTGAACCTACAGAGGATTTCCCAGCAGAAAACTATGTAGGGCCAATATTATCAGATGATCTTTTCAAACAAGGAAAACAAAAAAACGTTGAAATCGATAATCATTTGAAAAAAACAGGTAGGACTATTCTTATATCAATGGGAAGTGCTTATGATAAAAAACTGTTTTTACGAATGTTAAAAATATTAAATGAAACAGATTATAATGTTATTGCCATACTTACTGAAAGATTATATAGAAATAAACTTCCAAAATATAATGATAATATTTTATTGGTAAAGTTTGTACCATCGATTCTAGATCTACATAAAAAAGTTGATCTATCAATAATACATGGTGGTCGAGGTACTGTTAATACTACAGCTTATGCTGGTAAACCTACTATTGGAATTCCGAGAAGTTCTGAACAGCAATGTAATGTAGATCTCTTGATTCGGCATGGAACATCGATTAGAATTTCTAATAAATATTTCAAAGAGAAAAAATTATTAAAAGCATTAAATAAAATTTTTAATAACTATAATTTCTATTTAAAAAATGCACAACAATTATCAAAAAAACTCCCTCTACCAGAGGGAGATAAAAATGCAGCAATAATGATTAATAAGATAATGCAAAAAGAAGATAGAGTTTAGTTTTAATCATTTAATCTTTTCAAAAGTTATATCATTAATTAATCGTCTGTTCCAGGTAAAATAACCTTTATTTTTTAAAAATTTTAAACTTATCTTAACTCTTTTTCGTATTTCTCTGCGATTAATTTTCGGTTCCATATGATATGCTTCTGTATTTTTTACAGCAGTAAAGATATTAAATTTCCCTTTTAGAATATCCATTTTATCAATTAATTCTAAGGTTTCATAATATTCTTTTCTTGTTTCACTTGGAAATCCAATTATTATTTCTGTTCCGATTTCCAATTCAGGATATGCTTTTTTCATTCTTGATACAACTTTTATTAGTTCATCTTTAGTATATGATCTTCTCATAAGTCTAAGGATCCTATCATTACCTGATTGTATAGGTAATAATATAAAATTGATTTTTTTTCTTTTTAATACATCTTCAAGCTTATCAATGTATTTGATGATCCATGTAGGATGTGAGTTTCTTAATCTTATGGTATAGTTGCCTTTTATTTTTGTGAGATTGTCTAAAAGTTCTACGAGAGACGATCCGATATCTACGCCATATGGACCTGCATCATCTGCATCTAAAATAAATACTTTAAATCCTTTATTCAACCCTTTTTTTAATTCTTCAACGCATTGATCAACAGGTTTACTTTTTAATGGTCCAACAGCTTTTCTAATTGCACAATATGAGCAATTATGTACACATCCTCTTGAGATTTCTATTACAAAAAATTTCTTTATTTTAGGAAAAAAAACATTAAATATACTAGATGTTTCGCCAACTATTTTATTGATTATTGAATCTCTTAAAAAAATATGTATTTTTTTTGATAGAAATGATTTATTTAGAAAATTATTAAATATAGATAATTTTCCTACTGCTCCCAGAGATGATACATTTCTCCTGGTATGTTCATCATCTATATC
>CAZVNH010000225.1:0-4929 GCA_964628575.1 uncultured Thermoplasmatales archaeon
CCTCATATCTCATCCCATACCCTTATAATTAAACAAAAACTTGCATAAATGTATTTGCCTTATAGTTATTACTATTTTATTCTATAAATAATCAGTTTGGTTCTCAACAGGCCCATCATAATTCAATTTCTTTTAACATGACAAAAAAGTATCAGATTTTTAACAAAAAATTGCCTATTTTACCGAAAAATATTAATAATATTAATTACCATAATGGTAATTATGAACAGATATACAAAAATGTATGGCTGGTTATACACCTCATTTGGAAATAAAACATTTACAATAGATGATTTCAGAATGATTTTCCCAAGCTCGCAAGCAACTAAGATTATCCATGATTTAATAAAATTAGATTTTATGAAAAGAGTTAAACGAGGTAGATACAAAGTTGTACAACCAATTGATTTCGTAAAAATAATTGTTAAAGAAAATTTAGAAAAAGAAAACATATTAAAAAAATCTACTAAAAAATATGCTTTCACAGATAGTACTGCTGTTAGTATTTGGACTAATGGATACTATTGGACTGATTTCACTAGAGGATTCAAACCAATTCATATAGCTATTTTGAAAAAAGATATCAAATATTGGAATAGTTTCTTTATAGAGAATGACGCAGAATATGTTTTTAAAGGAGAAAATAAAACATTATTTGGTTTAACTTTTATTTTGCATCCTAAAGCAAAAATAACAGTTGAAAACAAAGATGGAGATTTAGTTATTCCTTTAAAAAATATTATTGAATTTTGTCAAAAGAATATTTATTTATATAGACCAGCATTGGAATACTTAGATAAAAAATATGATTTAAATATTTTAGATGATTATGAGCAGGTGGCATCATGATTTCAGATTTTTCAAAAAGAGAGAAAGAGTGTTTTGATTTTTTGAATCAAATTCCAAAACAAAAAAGATATGTTGTTATTGGTGGCTATGCAGTTACATCTTTTGGTTTCCCGCGTTTTTCAGTTGATTTAGATTTAACAATACCTGAAAATGAATTATCCTTTTTTAAAAAGTTACTTTCAGAGAATGATTTTATTTTAAAAACTACAAAAGAAGATCTTGCATACTCTGGGAGATTTGAAAGATATGAAAAAGGACTTGTAAGTATCGATCTTCTGATTAATGGTGTTCAATCTCGTCAAACAGGTTATCTTTATCCGTTTGAATACATTTATAAAAACTCAGAAACAAGAGAAACAAATGGCTGGGATGCTATAAACAAATCAAGAGCAAGAATCGTAAAAAAAGAATTGTTAATTGCTTTAAAGATTCATTCTATGAGAATGGCTGATAAAAGAGATATCATAATGCTATGTTATGAAAAACCAAATGCGCATAAAATATTAGATCATTTAGAAGATAGTCCAAAAGAGACGATAAAAAAACATATAATTGAATTACAAACAGTTTTTTCAGATAAAAAATTTAAAGATTCATTAAAAGGAGTTTATTCAGTTAATGATACGATATATAAAAAGACAATTGAGAATTGTCAACTAACTCTAAACGAAATTACAGATTAATTAGATAAATCTTGTTAATTTTACTCACCATAATTAAAACTGTAATCTATCTACAATGTTTTACTTGTTTTTCTCCTGTTACGATGTTTGCCTCCTATCAGACCTATAATTAACTTTAACAAGGTTACAGTTTTAAGAAAAAATTAATTTTTTATACATTATTTCAAAAATAAAAAAAAATAATCTTTTTTTATATTATTAATACAAAAAAATTGAAAATTTCTAATCTCTATTAATCCAACATAGTCCTGCATCCTGAAAATTAACAACACCATTCAGGTTAACATCATATAGTCCATCATAAGGTACAACTGTATCTCTATGTATCCAACATAGTCCTGCATCCTGGAAATTAACAACATCATTATTATTTATATCGTACCTGCTACCACCAGTGGTATAAAAAAATGTTTGATTAGCCCAACCAAATCCATCTGTTACATTAACACTCCATATATATGATGTATCTCCCCATATCCAATCATTACCAACTGGTATATAATCATATGTTCCATTTCCAACATCTGTAAAAGCCTGGAGAGTCACCCACATATTATCATGATTCCTCCACTGAAAATGTACATCCAAATTATCACCACCTATATCTTCAACAGTTGAACTAATATTAGTTGGTGGACGTTCAACACCTATAGAGTTGTTAACTGGATATTCATCATAAATAACAGGTATCGTAAAAACAAAAACATTAGTAGAATCAATTACAGTATCGCTCTCAGAATCAGTAACAGTCAAAGTCGCAATATAGTTACTATCACTATTATACCAAACACATGGATCCTCCTCTGTACTATCAACCTGTATCCCATCACTATCATCAAAATCCCAGGAATAACTATAACCACCATGACCACCAGTAGCAAATCCATCAAACTGCACACAATCACAAATCGTACCACTATATGGTCCAACTGCATTGCAATAAAGAACAGGATTAACAGTTATAATTACATCATCGGTATCCATATTATCACAATCATCAGCAACTGTTAAAACACAGTTATATATTCCTTGAGAATTAAATTCATGTGTTGGATTCTTCTCATAACTAAAATTACCATCACTAAAATTCCAATGCCAACTATAAGGTGATGCACCACCTGTTACAGAACCATAAAAATTAACTGTTTCACCTACAACAACTATTGTTGGATTTGCATCTGCATCAGCAAATAATGTTGGTGGATTAAGAGTAACATCACACCTTGTTACACTGCCTGAAACCATATCAGTATTACTACCTGACCAATCATCCTTTGTTACAAAGACAGTAAAAGAAGTACCATCAGGCCACTCTGTACCTGTATCAGGCCCAACATCAACCTGAAATGCACCTACAGAATCAGTAATTGTAGTTTCATCAGGAAATCCAGATGCATTAACTACAACTGATGCACCTACTGCAGCACTACCATTACAATATGTAACATAACCCCAGATAGTTTTAGGCTCACGAGTTCCTTTATCTATATTATTAGCTTTAATACTCACATTAAAAATGGATGTTATGAAAAATATAATAATTATACTTGATATGATTGATTTTCTGAAAATCTTTTTATCCATATTCCTTTTCCTCCCGTGTAAAACCGTATCTTTTATCTTTTATTAAATTTTGTGTTAAAAAATATAATATGAAACATAAAAAAAATTATTAAAATAAATAACCGATATATTACATAACATAAATATATCAATTTGTTTTATAAAAAAATAGAAGAAGAATTAGATTTATCCTTCTCCATGCCAAATACTAGGAACTGTTACATCAATAAATAGTCCCATACCAAGAGTAATAGTAAAATCAAATGTAGGAGGACCGCCAACAATATACGTATCATATGTTTGATTTATTGCATCCCATTTGCTAACACTCGTACAACCTGTTATATTTTCTGAAAGACTAATTGCTGTTGTATCAAAACCTTGATACCAACCAATTAGGTTCCAACCTATATCCAATTGTACACTAGTATTATCAATTTTTAGTCCAAATATAGAAAGATTATCAGACTGATTCATATCTATAAAATATCCGCAACCATTCTCAATAGCAAAGTCAAAAGTAGGAGGACCACCCACAATATAGGTATCATAGGTTTGATTAATGCTATCCCACCGACTAAAACTAATACAATCTGTTAGATTATCTGCGATATCTGATGCCCACCAATCATTATTTGCAGGAATGGTAATAAGATTCCAATTAGTATTTAATATAATAGATGAGTTTACCAGCCAGTCGTCTTGATTGACATAAGGATAATTATCCCACTGATTATAACCATTTATTTGATATGGAATATCTCCAATACCATCACTTCCTAGTATATCCTGATTAGGTCCATGATAGTTATCAACTCCAGAATAATCATCCCAGTAGTTACCACCAGAGGGATAGCCATTATCCCAATTATTTGAACCACCATCAACATTATCTATATTATTGATAAAGTTATTATGAAAAAATAAATTATTTTTATTTTTATATTCAGTATATAGTGCATTTTCATTATCTGAAAAATTGTTATTAATAAAATTATTATATGTAGCATTATAAAACAATACTCCATATCTATTATTATTAATATAATCTTTAACTATTTCATTATTATGTGAATCAACAAGTTGTATACCATAATCACATCCCACCATATTATTATTAATAATATAAATATTGTTAGAATTATGAAGATTTATACCATCATCATGATTATTATAGAAATCACTATTTGTTATATTACAATTATCACAATTTAATAAGAAAATACCGAAAACAGTGTTTGATAGATTTTGATATTGTATAGTAACATTTGTACAATTTAATAGAAAAATTTGACCAGTATCATTCACGATAAAATCATGTTTATCAGTTAAAACAAGAAGAGGTTTTCCATTAACAGTATTATTAAAAACATTATTATCATAGATTGTCCAAGGAAGTAATCCATCATTTGTAAATGTATTATTACAAATTATACTATTATAACCAATTAGAAATATTCCGTATTTATTATTATTAAAGTTATTATTAGATATAAACAAGTTGTTAACTTCATCACCATTAGGACCTTGTGAAATACCTATTCCTATATGATAATTTGAAAATATATTAAAAATAATGGTATTATTTGATTTTCTAAGCAATATCCCATTGTAAAAATTTGAACTGATGTTATTATTTTTAATAATATTGTATTCTGAAGATATCCTTATTCCTGCAGAGTGGGCATTAACTATGTTAAATCCGCTAATATTTACCCATTTAGCAGAAATTTGAATTGTATAATCATTGTCATTACCATCAATTTTAGTAGTATTTCTGTCTCTAATAAAAAAAACCGCCCCACCGAGAAAACCATCCAGGGCGTATGCCGGG
>CAZVNH010000226.1:0-4907 GCA_964628575.1 uncultured Thermoplasmatales archaeon
CAGTTGTTGTGTTGAGTGTAAAATTATTTGGATATAAATCTCCATTTCTTACAACAAGCTTTTTATTATCCGGCTTGCCAAAGTAGTTATTTTGATATTTTGTCCTGTTGTAGTTTGAAGCATCCGTATATACATCTTCCTGACTTACATTTCCGTCATCGTCATACTGGTATTTTACTTTTGTGACATTGTTTAATTTAACTTCACTTACTTTACCATTATCATAATACAAATATGATTTTGTTGTAAATGTAGTTGCAGCATTAGGATAAGTAACCTTTTCATTACCTGTTTTTTCTTCTTTTTTCCAGCCGTTTTTATAGTATTCGATTTTTGAATAAGAATACTTCATGCTTCCATTAGCTATTTCAATTGGTGTCCACTGTTCCGACAGCCTGTTTAATCCATCATAAGCATAATGCGTAGTATTACCGTTTTCATCGGTACTTGAACTAATATTGCCATTTCCATAGTAGGAAATTATTTTACTTGTGGTATCAGGATTTATCTGTTTGATCAACCTTTTTTTATAATCATATGTGTATATAGTGGTAGCTGATTCTGTATCATTAAGGTGTTTTGTTTGTGTTTTTTGAGTAGTTCCATCTTCCAGGATTGCATAGCTATACTCCTCAAGTAAATCTTTTAATGAGTCATTTATATCATCCTGAAAATATACTTTTTGAAGCCTGTTCATTACGTCATATTCATAGGTATAAATTGAACCATTTGGCTTTGTTTCTGTTTCTACATTACCATATATATCATAGGTATATGTAGTTGTATTGTTTTCAGAATGTGTTGTAGTATTAACTAATCCATTTGGGTAATATGTTTTTCTATCACCATGATTTCCTGTATAATCGTATGTTTTTTGTGTATCGTTCAAACCGTCCAATGTAGAATTATATAGATTTGGCGATACTTCTTTTGTTTTTCTTCCCATTGCATCATAGGTAATCCTTGTGGTTTCTCCACCATTTTGTTTTACTCTAATTAGAGTGCCATTAGAGTCATATTCATACTCAGTTCTATAGCCTATAGGAGATATTTCTGCTGTTTTCCAGCCTATGCTGTTATATTCATAGGTAGTTACTTTATCCTCTGCATCAGTTATAGTTTCTATATCTCCATTTGCAGTATATGTATATGTAGTGGTTTTACCTTCAGGGTCTGTTATTGTTTTTAGTGGATTTTTGATTTTGTAGCCCAATGATGTACATTCTGCATTTGTATAATAGGAGTATGTTGTTATCACATAGTTTGACGTATTACTTACTCCATCTGTATAATCGTCTGTGCCATTTAATGGCTGCACTTTTTTAAGCAGATTTATACTATTAGAATCATAAATATAAAAAGTTTTTTTGCCTTCTTCGTCTTTTTCGTAGGTAAGGTTGTTTTTTGTATCGTATTGATACTCCCTAGTTGAGTTATCCGGATTTGTTACTTTAGTTATATTGCCGTTTGAATCACGTTCGTACTGGTATGTATTGCCGCTGCGATCTGTGATTGATTTTTCTTCACCATAGCGATTTTTTACCTTTTCATTATTTAGTTCACCTTCTAATATTATTTTTCTACCATAAACTGTTGTTAAAACAAGAATTTTTATGGATATTATATTTCCATTTTCATCTTCAACTTTTATGTTAGAATAATCTCCATAATGATATGTTTTTGAATACTGATATATCATATAGAATTTATTATTTACATCTACAACACCATATCCACTTTCACCATCATCATTCCTGATAAAGGCCTCAACTAAGTTCCAAGAATTTTTATTGAAATCATATATAAAAGTATTCCCTTTGAAACCATCTACTGCATATATTTTATTATTTAGAACTACTATATCACCACTTGGAGCATTTGTATTAATTACTGTCCATAGATTTGTACTTGGATTATATTCTTCAAGATTATTATTATTATCCAAAACATATATCTTGTTATTAAATTCTGCAGCAAACCTATTATGCCCTGATATTAAACCACAAGGAAATTGAGTTTCGGAAACTACAGTCCAACTATTTCCATCATATCTTTCTACTATTTTAGATAAGTTTGTATCTGTAATATAACCGCCTATAGCATATAATGCTCCATTTAGTTCAACCAGTGCCAGCCCTTTCCTAGCATAATTCATATTATTTACACTTGTCCAAATATTTTGTTGAGCATTATATTTTTCAACTTTATTTTGAAGTATACGATCTAGATTGTCTCCTGACCAATTCCATGTTTCGCCTCCTGCCACGTATAATTCTCCATTTAATACTGCAGCAGCTAAATTTTTTCTATCATACTGTAAATCTTGAACTCCTGACCATGTACCACTGGTAGGATTATATTTTCTAACATCACTTAATGTATAAAACTTGCCGCTACCTTCCGACTCCCAAAATTCACCTCCACACATGTATATTTCATTATTTAGTACTGCCAAACCACTATTCTTCATTCCTTCATTTTCATAACCACTGTTTTCCCAATTTACTCCCCCAATTGTTTCGTAATATTCTGCTTTAGTTATCATACCTTTCGGATCAATTGATTTAATAGGAAAAAGATATTCATCAAACCATTTTGTTGTGTTTTTGTTTTGTAAATCTGTTATTGTAGTCTTCTTATTTAAAATATCATAGTTATAAGTATATGTGTTCAAAATATTATCTGTTTTGTAGATTGTGTGTTGAATGGCCTTATCCTTGTTGTTTCCACTTGAATGTTCATATGCAATCTGTTCAAGTATTTTCAAATCTGCATCTTTCACAGTTGTTAAAAATTTATCTGTGTCATACTCATATGTATAAATTGTATTATTCATTGGGTCAATAACATTTTCTAATAAGTTATCATTTGTATAGCTATATGTAATATGCCTGTTATTTATTGTATCCGTAACTGTTTGAATAAATCCATTTGAACCATATCCTATTTCAAAGGTTCTATTTGACTGATCACTAATACTTTGTATCTTACCATTACTATCTACATTTATGATAATAGCATTACCATTTCTATCTTTAATTGCCGATAGCCATCCATCAGAGTTAAATTCATATGTAGTTTGATCTTTAGTGATTAGTTTAAATGTTTCATTATATATTAACGTACTCCGTGAGGCACCTGTTGCATCTGATACATATGTTCCATTACCATAATTAAGGAAGGTTTCCCTACTTCCATTTGGAAGAGTTACAATTCTTCTTGTAGATTCATTTTCATCTACTTTTATACTTCCCTCATATGCAAATGACCATCCCCTGCCTAGATGTCTGTTATCTACGTCGTTTCTTGAATTATATGTTCTTGTTATTTCCATGCTCAATCCTGCTGACTCAATTATCATGTCCATATAACTCCTGGAAAAACTACCTGTTGCAGGACTCACTCCATCTTCTCCATAATGCAATTGCTCAATGAGAAATGGTTCAATCCCGGAAGATAATATTCCAACTTCATCAACCATATAAACATCTCCATATACAGATTCAGAGACTGTTTCATTAATTTCACCACCTGTATATGTTAATATATTATTTAATGATGCAAATGCATTTGTTATGCCATTAGTTGAAACTAATCCATATGCATTGTCTAGAACAGAAACGTTATCTTTTATTGTATACGCAATATCATTTGAGGTTAAATCCACATTATAGCTTTTTAACAAAGCAGATATTCCGGTTACCTGAGGTGTAGAAACTGAAGTACCGCTAGTATAACCATAACTATTCAATGGTTTTGTACTGAATATATTTACTCCAGGTGCTAATACATCCACAGAATCTCCATAATTCGAAAAGCTTGCAATATTACCTTTATTGTCAACTGCACCAACAGAAATTGCATTTGGCAGGTCAAATCCTGCAGGGTATAAGGCTGTATCCTGACCGTCATTTCCCGCAGCACACACAAAGAGAATATCTGAATTTTGCATTGCGTCTTTTAATGCATAGTTGTAATTTATTCCACCCCAACTGCAGTTAATTATTTTAACTCCCATTTTTTCAGCATATTCTATAGCTTCAATGGCATCGGATGTATATCCGGCTGTTCCATTAATAAATTTAAGTGGAAGCACTTTCACGTTTGGAGCAATACCATGTATACCGATTTCATTGGCATCAGCTGCAATTATACCTGCAACCAGCGTAGCGTGTTCTTCATAAACATCATCAAATACTGTTTTATCTTCATTTGCAAAGTCCCAACCTGTTAAATCATCTATATACCCATTTTCATCATCGTCAATTCCATTACCAGGTATTTCACTATTATTAATAAATATATTATCCTTTAGATCTTCATGGTTAATATCCAATCCTGTATCCAATATACCAACTATTACATCTTTGGAGCCATTTGTCATATCCCATGCCGACAATACATTAATATCAATACCTTTTTTCCCTGCTTGTCCCTGTATTACCTGTCCCATGTTATAAACTGCCCATTGCACACTGAAGTTTTCATCATCAGGCATATTTAATAAGCTTAATTGATAATTGGGTTGAACATACTCAACATCCTCATCTTTTCTCAGTTCACTTATAACCTGTTCAACATCAGCATCTCCATCAAATTCTAAAACCTCCATCTTTGATTTTTGATAGTTCTTTTTTGCTTTAATTTCTTTTAATTTAAATTTATTCTTAACATTTAATTTTATCTGCTCTTTTTTATTTTCGTTTTTATATTTAATTAAAATCTCATTAGATTTCTGTATTGTATCTTTACTTTTGTCTTTATCTTTAGTAAGATTTGTAGTTTGCTGAACTTTAATGTTATTTTGTTTTGCAAAAACCAAGCTATATGCTGCAAATAGTGATGTAATCATGAATACAACAACCAACAGCTTCGCTATTTTTAACCTAAACTTTAGCATATTATTT
>CAZVNH010000227.1:0-427 GCA_964628575.1 uncultured Thermoplasmatales archaeon
CATTAAGTCACCATATATATTAATGATTCCAGGTAATTCAGCTGATAAGAAAATACTATAAAGTATTTTATAAAATTTGTAGCCAGAGCAACATCACCATATTCTATATCCATTCTCATATTAAAAGGTTTGAGATTGATTTTCTTTATATACTTATACATCTTTATATATATTCGATAATTTAAAGATTTATTCCAATCTGTATAAAATAATTTAATAAAAAAATTTTTTACCAAATTAAAAAACTAAACTTGTTTTTTTAAAAATTCTAAAATTCTTATTGAGGCGTTTTTTTCACCTTCTGATGTCGGTAGTTTGCTTAATAATTTTTGAGCATTATTACAATAATAATCATAATTTTTAAATATATACTCAACCTTTTTTAAGAAATCTTTTTCTTTGAAAAACTTTCTAGAAAGCATAAAAC
>CAZVNH010000227.1:437-2833 GCA_964628575.1 uncultured Thermoplasmatales archaeon
ATTATGGGTTTACCTGAATAAATCGCTGAATAAACCGTTCCTTGACCGCCATGGATAATAGATAAATCTACATTTTTATGAATAAATGTAGTTGATGGAACAAATTTTTCTAAAAAAATATTTTCACTAAATAAGGATGCTTCCTTATCAGTTATGATATTTCCATAAACTGCGATTACATTGTAATCTTTTCCATTAAAAGAATTAAGTATCTTTAAAAAAAACTTTTTATCACCACTACTACCCATTGTAATAAAAATGGATTTATTCTCATTTTTATTTATATGATTTATAATTCTATTATTTATTTCCTCAGAATTCTTATCTTTAAATATATCTTTAAAAAGTTTCTCTAATAAAATAACTCCAACATAATTTTCACTAGGATATGATTGCTGATTTGGAAAAATATTTATAAATTCAAGAAAATCAGTCAAAAGAGTAAGATCTGCTTTAAAAAATTCTTTAAAACTATTAAAAGGTTTTAAATTAAATTCTTTTGCAACATCATTAAATAATTTTAATTCTTTTTTATCCCCTTTACCAAACCTTTTATTTACTAATTGAATTTTTATAAACTGTGGTATTAAACGCGTTAAAGTTGTTTCAATATTATCTGGTATTTTATAATAAAATTTACCTTCACTAGGTGTAACTTTGATATGTGGTATTTTAGCAATTCTTGTTGATAAGAAACAAGTATTTTCTACAAAAGAAACAATTAGTGAGACATTTGTTTTTTTAAAGATTTCAATTTCATTTTCAACTGCTTTTTTTAGAAAATCAAATTGATAAGGAAGTTTTTTTATTTCTCCTCGATTTGATTTAATAATCTGATTTATAATTTCATCAGTATAATAGGGTTTTATTTTTATTTTTTTAAAGTCAAACTGATCAATTAAATATTCATATTTACCACCATGAGTAAAAAAAATCAGATTTCCACCCATCTCTTGAATTCTTTGAGCAATTAAGATACTTCTACCAGTCTCCGCAAGATTATAAGTTAATGGAAAAATACCTATTAAAGAATTTTTTTCATCTAAATTACTCATAACAAACAAGTTATAAAATGGTATATATTAAACTTTAAGGTTTATGTTTGTTTTTTCATTATTATGATTTTTTTTATTAAACATAATCATATGATATATTTCTTAAATAATTATGATATAATATAAAAAACAAAGTTAATATATACAAACAAATATTATTGGATTTTATCAAATAAAAAGAGTATGATATAGTTATGAAAATATTGGTTACAGGATCATCAGGATTTATTGGACGTAATCTAGTTGAAACCTTGTTAGAAAAAGGTTATTCAGTAATAGGTATTGATAAAAATAAATCACAAAGCATGGATGATAATTTTGAGTTTATTCATGATAATATAAATTACATTGATTTATATTCAAAAAATTTTGATGATGTAGATGAGGTATATCACTTAGCAGCAAGTGCTGATATAAAAAAAAGTTTTCTAAATACAAGGATGGATTTAGAAAATAATGTTGTCGGAACCCATTCTGTATTAGAACTTATGAGAAAAAAAGATATAAAAAATCTTGCCTTTGCGTCAAGCTCTGCAGTCTATGGCATCTCAAAAGAGATACCAACTCCTGAAACTGCAGAGTTAATGCCAATAAACTTGTATGGTGCAAGTAAACTCGCAGGTGAAAATTTTGTTGATACATATTCAGAAATTTATGGGATAAAACAAAGGACTTTTAGATTTGCACAAGTAGTAGGAAAATATGAACATCGAGGCGTAATTGTTGATTTTTTTAATAAGTTACAAAAAAATAAAAATGAGCTAGAAATACTGGGAGATGGAAATCAGAATAAATCTTATTTTGATGTTTCTGATTGTGTCAATGCTATGCTGTTAATTAAAAAAGTTGGAAAGTATAATCTTGGAAACTATGAAACAATAAAAGTTACTAAACTTGCTGATATTATTTGTGATGAATTAAATGTAAAACCTGTGTATAAATATACAGGTGGTACATCAGGTTGGAAAGGCGATACTCCATATTGTATTTTGTTAATTGAAAAAGCATTAAAAGAAGGATGGAAACCAAAATATAACTGTGAGGAAGCAATTAGAAGAACTGTTAGATATCTCAATGATATAAATAATAACTATTTTTAAATTATATTCATATTTACACTATTGAACTACTTTCTATTTTTAAAAAAGGAACCTCTATAAGTTCCTTGTATCTACAAAAATGACAATGATCATATCCATTATATTCTCCTAATAACTCTCCATGATCTGCAGTGATTAACCATTTACCTGGTATTCTATCAGTTAAAACTTTTACTTTTTCTAATACAAGTTTGAGATCATTTTTATAGGCCTGTCTGATTTCATCAAAGCCACCATATTG
>CAZVNH010000227.1:2843-4907 GCA_964628575.1 uncultured Thermoplasmatales archaeon
ACCATATTGGTTATAAAGAGTATATCCATAATCCTGAAAAGGTATATTTAAAATATTAAACAATTGCCAACATATCTTATCTCCTACAGTTTTAGATATTATAAATTTTATTTTGTTTTTAAAAGTATCATCTATGTAAAGATCTCTAATCTGTCCAACCTGTTCAGAAATCCCACCAAGTGATATATATGGTTTATGAGGTTGATTATAATGTAAAATAAAACGTTTATTTTTATTTTTTAATAATTGTTTTAAAAAATTGATATTTATTTCTTTTGGAGGAGTTGTACCAATTTTATCATCCCATCCAGAATTCCATACATCCACAACCTTGTAAAAATGCTCTTTAGCATGAAATTTAAAGTTTTTATCAACAACTACTGAATTAATCCAAGGATTACCAGATATATAGATAATATCATCATAATAAGTTTCGAAAGTTTTACATAACCATTCGATAGTACTTCTTGCTGGAGAAATTGCTTTTTTTAAAACAGCATTATTAAAAAATTCGTTATATACCTCTTTAAAAAAATCATAGCGACATGCATCAAGTATTACTAAAAAATTCCAATCCTCGTTAAGTATGTTGATATATCTATTTTCTATTTTATAATTAATAATAGCCATGTTTTAATATAATCTGTTAATCATTAAGTTATTTAAAAATATAACATTTTTATTTATATTATAAACATTCAAATAACGTTAAAAGAGAAACATATTTTTCAAATTTTTAATGTAAAATTATAAAATTCTATAAAAAGTTATTACAAAATATCATATATATAAAAAAATGTTATTTAACAGCTCAATATTAAACATAAGAAATTAATAAAAAAATACTTATGATGAAGAAAAAAACGAAATCTATAAACTTATTAAAACATTTATAAAAAAAAATCATCGAAGAATAAAACATGCAACAAAAAAATATCTTTATATATACTCGGGCTTGTACTAAAAGAAATCTAGATGCAAAAAAAATTAATAATTATCTTATAAAAAATAATTTTCAAATAATTAATAATCCGAAAAAAGCTGATTATATCATTTTTGTAACATGCGGATATATACAACCAATGATAAACGAATGTTTAGATCTAATACAGAAATTTAAAAGATATAATGCTGAATTAATTGTAGCCGGTTGTCTTCCAGATATTGCTGAAGAAGAATTAAATGAATTGTTTAAAGGAAAGATTATTCCAACAAAAAAAATGGAAGTAATAGATGAAATATTCCCTGAAAATAAGATAAAATGGAGAGATATTGAAGATGAATATAGAATATGGATTAATAAAAATCCAATTGGATTTTCATATTTTCCAGCTGGAATATTTAATAAATTTCTACTAAAAAATGGTTTTTTTAAAAAATTTTTTCATAAGGAAGATATTAAAAAAATTAAAAAAATTGGAGAACATATAATTCCCTCTTTAAGAACTAACTATTTCTATAGAAAAGAAGAATATTTTCTTTCTATTTCAAGAGGATGTATACATAATTGTTCGTATTGTAGTATTAAAAATGCTATAGGTCCTTTGATAAGTAAACCTATTAATCAATGTGTTGAAGAATTTAAATCAGGTCTTTCAAAAGGATATACAAAATTCATTCTTGATGCAGATGATATAGGACCATATGGTACAGATATTGGAACAAATTTTGTTGAACTTTTAGATAGATTAACAGAAATAGAAGGAAATTACCTTATACATATAAAAAATACCCATTCTTTATGGATTATTAGATATTGTAATGAGTTAGAAAAGATTTTAAAAAGGGGAAAAATCAAGAGTATTTTAATTTCAATTCAATCTGGAAATAATAGAGTTTTAAAACTAATGAATAGAATAAATCATAGAGATGAAATAGAGGATGCTATTTTAAGATTAAAAAAAGCATATCCTGACATCCATATTCAAATTCATTGTATGGCTGGTTTTCCAACTGAGAAAATCGATGAGTTTATGGATACTTTAAATCTTATAAAAAAGTTACATGTTTATAGTGGATCTTTGTTTCCATTTTCAAGTATAAAAGGTTCCGATGCATATAATA
>CAZVNH010000228.1:0-4863 GCA_964628575.1 uncultured Thermoplasmatales archaeon
GGTTTTTATCAATATTTATGGTCCCTACTACTGGCAAGGCAGTAGTTGCAATCAATAGCGTCACAACTAATATTTCTACTATTTTTTTCATATTTTCTTTCTACCTCCTCTCAAAAATAGTTTTTATTAAAAATCAATAGTTTATAATAATTTAAATTTTTCTTTTGTGTTCTACAACAATTGTTACAAAAACATTATTTTTTCGAAAAATTAACTCTTTGGTATCAATCTAAAACCTATATCATAAGATTGTAGTTCATCAATCCAATCATCTATGCTTCTCTGTATAAGCAGTCTACTTCTCCAGTAGTCATCATGTTTTCCTTTGAATCTTTCCAATAGTTTACGTTGATCCTTATTTGAAATCTTTACTCCCAACAAATATGATAGTTCTTCTATTAATGAATAGCTAATTATCTGATCTGGTTTCTCATTGAAAAAAGCCTCAACCGATTAGCTTGGCAATATGTTTACAATCTTCATTAATTGGTCATTTAGCTATTACCTATTAAAATCATAAAATGGTATATATAAAATTATGTAAAAATAAAGAATTAAAGAGATAATTAAGTAAATAATCTCACCTTTTTCTATAATAGGATAAACTGAGATTAATATATTACATATCTTATTTTTTTACTAGGAGTTATGATAACTATTTTGAATTAATTATTTGTTAGTATTTAATCTGTATGTGTGATTTTACATTCTATAGAACAGGAACATGTGACTGGAGACCCCCATTTAAATGTGAATAAAGAAATACCGAATAGCTCTATATAAGGTATTGTAGTAACCTCACACCAAATATATCTAGTTTCATTTTTATATGATTCAAATTCTTCACAAGCAATTACAACACCAGAATCCTCACCATCTCTACCACAGAGGGTTAGATTACCTCTACCAATAATTTTCCCATATAGATTATCCAAATGTAATATTAATTCATATACTGCAATACGCGGGAACCACATTTCCCTACGGAAAAACATTGAACAATTCAGTCCGACACATATCTCTACGTTATCATCATTTGTCGAGATATTAATGAATCCATTTTCAAGATAACACTTTGGCCAACCTCGTCCTAAGACACTGCTATCCCATTCAACAATTACCTCACCAATCCATACATCTGGAATAATAGAAGAATTAGAAACAACGCACATAGCAATAGCTGTAGAACAGAAAATAAATATTGTAAAGACACCAGCTCCAAAAACTAAATACTTTCTATACATTTTTTTTCCATACACTCTCTACTCACCTCAACTAAATCTTTGTAAAAAATAGTGCATTAATGTTACGTTATCATTATAACAAAACAATTTTATAAATGTTATAATAACAACTAAACTAAAATATATATGAAGAAGATTGTTTAGTAATATATAACAAAAAATATAGAGGAGGTGATACTATAGTAACTGTAAGTCATATCGTAAAAAAATTAGTAAATAATAAAAAATTTTTACAGGAATCAATACATCAAGGAGTTATTTCATATCCCTCATTAGCCAAGAAATTAAAAAACGAAGTTGAAGAAGAACTAGGAAAAGAAGTTAAAACATCAGCGATAATAATGGCGTTAAGGCGATATGAAGAAAAACTAAAAAATATTGGGATACGGGAATTTTACTACTTTTCAGAGATCCAAATTAGGACAAATTTTTGTTATATCGTAGTAAATGAATCAACATCATTATTCCCTAAAATTCTGACATTATATCATAAAATAGATTTTGAAAAAGGAGGTTTTCTAAATATCAGTCATGGATTATACCAAGTAGGAATTGTTACAAACGAGAAATATAAAGAACAATTATTAGACCTTCTAACACTGGAGGACATTGTTCATGAATTATCAAATGTTGTCATTATTTCACTCACTTACAATAAAGATTGTACCTTTACACCAGGTGTACTTTATGATGTTATACGTTTCCTCACCTGGGAAAATATCAACTTATTGAATATTTTACATACTCCTATGAACCTATTTCTTTTAATTAACGAAAAGGATACAACAAGAAGCTATCATATTTTAAATGAACTTATAAAAAAAAATAGAAAAAAGAAATAAAAAGAGTTATTTTAGATTTTTAAAAACAGATATTTTAAAAAATTATGCAGTTTTAAAGAAAATTAGAAGTTAATTATTTTGGAAAATGATTGTTGATTAAGACTTGTGTTAATAAATAATTAATTCGATTATTGATTCATTTTATAAGAATTTTCTTATCTATAATAATGAAAATTTTAAGTTAATATATCATTTTTTTCTTATATTAAAAATTAAAAAGAAAAAAGATTTATAAGATAATCGTTTAATATGAGATAACAATATTTAGACTAGATATAAATGATGTTTTATAACTTTTAAAATTAATAACCTATAATTAATTGTTCTGTTTTTTAGCATATTAAAAAATAGTATATCTGACCCTGTATTTTCTGTATTATTATATTCATAATCTATAACAGTGCTGTTATTGTTTGGATCATCAGGAAAATTAGGAATTACTAAAAATTCATCATAACCAAAAACTGTGACATTACCTGCTCTAGCTCTTATAACTGCCCTAAATCTACCTGTTTTATCTGCAACCCAATCATTATCAAACTTTATCTCACCATCAACGGGAATAGAATCAAATTCTGTTTTATCTATAAGAGGATTATAGTACTTCCAATGATTTCCATCTTCAGCAAAAAAAACAAATTCTTCAATCCAAGCTTCATATTCTCCAGATGGAGTATCTTCAAAGCCAATATTAGATATACAACCTTCAAATTCTACTGTTTCACCTTCTTTGATAGATGTTTTATCATTTATGAAGCAAGCTTTTAAATGCCATGTTCCTATCTCTACAGTTGTATTATCTTTATTACTTTTACCATTATCATCTATAACTTTTAAAATAACTTTATAATTTCCTTTTTCTAAATACTCATGAGTTGGGTTTTTTCCAATACCAGTTGTTCCGTCTCCAAAATCCCAATTATATTTGTAAGGAGGTTTTCCACCAGTTGCTGAGCCTTCAAATTGAACATCTTGATGAACTGATCCTTTATATGGACCACCAGCATTTGCAATTAATGGATCAATATTTGGTCTAAAAATATATCTTTTTTCTGGAATATTTCCGGTATTTCCTTTAACTGATTGTGCACTTGAAAAAGAACACAAGATTAGCACTGCACATATACCAGCTCCAAAAACCATATACTTTCTATACATTTTTTTTCTTTTCATTATCCCCTCACCTCAGATAGATAGACATAGTCTATCATGGTATTATTTGTCTTTTGAAGTTTATTAATATGTCGACAAAAAAATCGGCAAAATGATGAAAAAATATGGTTTTAAATATTAAAAAATCGGCAAAATGATGAAATATAATTTAAAAAATTATAAAAAGTATAAAATTAATAAAAAAATAGAAAATAGATCAATGGTATATAATATAAAACAAATATTTTTTACATAAATCTTAAAAAATCTTAAAAAAGTAAAAAAATAGTAATATATTTTTAAATTAATCAAACATTATGAATGTGATGCTTGATAAAAAAGATATAAAGATACTAAATGAATTAAAAAAAAATGGAAGAGAAACCACTAAAAGTATAGCAAAGAAAATAAATCTTCCGAGAGCAACTGTATATGACAGAATACAAAGGATGGTAGAAAAAGGTATTATAAAAAAATTTACCATAAAAACAGATTATAAAAAAATTAATATGCCCACAACAGTGTTTGTTTTTCTAAGTATTACCCCGAATAATGTTACGCATCAAGATCTTGCAAATAAAATATCAAAACTTCCAGGAGTATATGAAGTTCATATGGTTACAGGAGATTACGATTTATTGGTAAAAGTTCGAGGTGAATCCATTGAGTCTATAGGAGATATTGTAATTGAAAAATTAAGAAAATTTGAAGGTATTAAAAATTCCTTTACAAGTGCATGCTTTAGAACGATTAAAGAAGAAATATAAAAAAAGAAAGAAAATATGAGTTTAAAAAATATGTATTATAATTCATTTTATTTAGAAAAATCTGAAAAATAGGTTTTCAAGAATTGGAAAACGTTCAAATATACGATATAGAAAACTTTGAAGAACATAGTCATAGTCTTTGTACTTATAATAATCATTATAAGAGTAGTAGCTATCAGTATAATCATATTTTACATATTGGTTATTATAGGTTTCATAGTCTACTTTGTCATAATAATCGTAGGTTTCATATTCATAATCTTTGTACTCATAAGAATCATAATAGGTAGAGTAATCATCTGAATAATCATATTTTTCATAATCAGTGTATTCATAGGTTTCATAGTCTACTTTATCATTATAATCGTAGGTTTCATATTCATAATCTTTACTATAACTACAACCATCAGATAAAACAGCAGGAACACCAAGAAGAAGTATTGATCCGACCATTAGAAAAAAGATTGTTTTACTATACATTCTTTTTTTCATTTTTTTCTTACCCCCAAATATTTATTTTCATTTATTTTCCTAGCTCTCTTTTAATTATATTAAAATAACTTTTACGGAGAGCTGTAACACCAGCCTAAAATTTTTAATTTTTCAATATCTCTTACCTCACCTCTTTCTTGACTGATAATATCAGTCATATATAGCTTTGTAAACAATGTTTAATATAACTGTCGATTAAAAAGTCGGCAATTTGCTAAAAATTGATTTTTATAAAAATAAAAAATCAGCAAAAAGATGTATTACTTCTTTAAAAAATATAATATAATAATAAAGGTTATAAATCTTAAAGTTTTTTTAGAGGATAAAAGACACTAAGTTCATGATTATAAAACAAATACTTAACCT
>CAZVNH010000229.1:0-4829 GCA_964628575.1 uncultured Thermoplasmatales archaeon
TTACAAGTAAAACTCTTCGCAAAAGAATAAAGAGACTAAAGGATCTGAACGTGATCTTAGGTTATAGAATTCATATTGATTATTCAAAGCTTGACTTTGTCTATTATAAAGTTAATATTGATTTGAATGATTATACACAAAGAAATAGAATTATTTCTTATATTAAGAACAATCCCTATCTAATTTTTATTGATAAATCAACAGGTTTTGCGGATGTTGAGCTAGAATTTTACGTAAAAAATCTACAACATCTATTAGACATATTAAACAATTTAACTGACACATTTACCAACACAATAAAAAAATATAATTATTTTTACATACAAGAAATTTATAAGATTCAATATATGCCACAACATTAATTGCTTTATATGAAAACTTGAAAAGAATGATCTCTTAATCGAATAATAGATGTCTACTTTGTTTTTTTAATTAACATTTAAAACAATATTTGCTGTTGTATCAATAGCAATATATACTTTAGCTATTTGTGAAAAATCTATGTTTAGGTCATCTTCTGAACAAGAAAAAAAAGATTGCTTACTTTCCCCTGGACTTAAAATAAAACTAGCTGTTGAATTAATTGAGAGTGGTGAATCATATTTATTACCATTTTCCATTTCATAAAGAGATGCTGTAACATAACTCCTTACATCTATACTACCAATATTCTTACCATCAATTTCAACTGTAAAAAAACTAAAACCATCACTAATTCTTACAACCGGATAAGCTTTTACAAATGTATAATTAATATTACCAACTATTATTGAATCACCAATGTTTAAATAATGAAGTGTAGACCCATTTCCATCAGAATCATCATTATTATCATTAATCTCTTCGTCTAAACATCCACTTAATCCAATAAAAATTAACAAAATAATCATTCCAAATACGTTTAGATATCTTTTCATCTAATTTTCCCCTTAAAACCGATAATTAAAAAACAATAATTCTTATATAAAACTCTCCATAACAATTGTTATATAGAAAAATCTGCTAGTTATGATCTTTTAAAATAATAAAAAACAAAATAGTAATTATAATAATACATCAATTAAACCTAATAAAAAATTGGAATAAGAATATGACAACGATTGAGAGTTGGTTTTATAGTGCTAAAAAAGCGGCAGAAAAGGATCTCCCACGCAACGAGCGTGTTGTTGGTATTACTATTGTTGTCTTTTGTATCTTAATGATTATATTCTTCATAGCTCATCAGATAAAGTCAACTGGTTTTTTTACATTGAAATTCGGTGTATTGGAAATGTTATTTTTTTATGGTTTTTGGATATTTTGGATTACTACAGCTGGCTTGGAATCAATATTAAATCAAAGATTTCTATCTCGTATTGTTGATACCTTTGGTGGAATTATTTTTGCCACAATCAGTATAGCAATTCTCTTATTCATATTTCCATTTGAATTTACTCATTTGGCAGATATGTTACCAGAATCCATTAGATTTCTTGTTATTTGGATTTCAAATGACATCGCTAGAGTAATAATGGTGCTATTGATAATTGGACATCTTGTTGCAGCAATTTATAGTCCATTTGCTTACAAGTTTGTTGACAAGAAACGTTTTACGCTTAAAAAAAACAACTAATTAAAAACAACCAGCAGGTTTTAATCTATATATGTAAAAATTATTTTTTTATTAGAATTAATACTTCCAGTTATCTTTTATAAGTGTTAAATAAAATGATACGTTTAAAAAATTTACATACTATGTTTTATTGTGATATCCCGATTTCTTCATCATATTTTTTTCTTTTATCTGGATCTTTCAAGATTTCATATGCTTCAATAATCATCCTAAATTTCCGGTCACCATCTACACCAGTTTCCTCCTCTGTATCTGGATGATATGCTAATGACAATCTTTTAAACATTTTCTTTATCTGTTTTTGGGTAGCATCTGGTTTTATATTAAAAATTTCATAATAATTTGGTTTTTCATCCTGAACTATAGTTGGTGTTTCATTATTATTATCAATTGGAACATTTAGTTTTACTGCTTGATTATATAAATCTTTTATTTTATTCATAGCATCTTTATTTATGATCTCAGTAGAACCTAAACACTTTAAATAGTTATGAAAATCTTCTTCTAATTTTTTTAAGGAGTTTAGCAGCTCTGAATTCTCTTTTTTAATAGCGGTATCAATAGCATTTTCTATTTTATAATCAGTTTTTTCTACTAATTTTTCAATTATAAGTTTAGTTCTTATTTTTAAAGCTGAGATGTCTGATTCAATTTCATCTACCTTATAAGGATTTTTAAATTTCTTTTTTAATGAAATTATATCGTAATCAAACTCTTCTGTATCTATCTCTTCCATGTTTTTTTCAAGTTGTTTGAGTTTTAGAATTTTTGATTCATAATCTCTTAGGTTTTGTATTTTTTTAGCTAAATTACAACTTTTTTGTTTTTCTTCTAAAATAGTAGTATCGTATCCTTCCATAACCCATTTTTTTAGTTTGGATTCATATATATCCATCTCATTTCTAAGTTTCTTTTCTTCAGAAATCTTTTCTATCATCATTCTTTTTTCTTTGTGTGATTTGGTAATTAATACAGCAATCCAGTATCCTAAAAATACAAAAATAGGAAAGATAAATAGAGGCAGGCTTGTTATCTCTTGAGTAGAACCATCTACTAGATGAATTGGGAGAAAATCATTGAAAATCGGTATCAAAATATCTGGGTAATATGAAGAATAAATTGTTATGCCTAACCAAAAAACCACCGCTAACATATTTACCACAGGTATAATTGATAAAATTACAAATCCAATAACAAACCAATATATTTCACCTTCATAAGACATATAACCAACTAATAGACCAAAGACAGCACCAAGGAGTGAATTTATAAATATCAGATGCATCCTTTTGGTGTAATTCGATTTTTTTTCTAACTTAAATATGATAAGATAGACAATACAAAAGATAATTATTAGAGTGATAATGTTGATTGTTACAAAGTAATTAATATAATTATGACTTAAGTTATAATAAATAGAAAATATGCTAATTAGAATCAAGCTAATTATTCCACCAATTAGCAATCCAATCCATTTATTATTTGAAGAGTTCCACCTATTCAGAGTTTCACCTCATTATCCTAAAAGCATAAGGCGGGTATCTGTGGTCAGTAGATTTAAAATAATAAATCATCTCTTACACCCTTTATGCTATATGTTATCATTTAACAGATTTATATTTAAACCTATTGTGTAAAACTGTCAAAGTGATAAAATATTTAATTATTATACAGATATTATTAAATCTAAAAGTAAAATAATTTTTATCTGTTAGAATTAATTATGTCAATATGTATTATGTATCTAGCAAATTAGAGCTATTTTACAGAAGAAACATATTATTTAGAACATCTATTTTTTATTTGCCTGTAGTATTTGTTAGAGCAATTTAAATAAATTATTGATTTTTTCAAGGATTACTTCTAATAATTGTAAATACCTTAGTTTTAATATCTTATTCCTAGGCATACTTACTGTTAATGGATCAGACCAATCACTTTCATAATCATTGATATCCTTTGCTTTTACCCTTATTTGATATTCTCCTTTTTCCTGCCAAATATGAGTTACTTCACAGGGTTCCTCTGAATTAAATGGGCCAATCCATCCACTATCTGTTCCGTCATCCCAGTCAAACCAGAAGAAAATTTGTTCATCCTCATTATCTGTTGTACTGGTAGAATAAGTATATTCTTCACCGGGTGTTCCACTTGTTGAGCCAACTGGTTTATTTGGTTTTTCTGGTGGAGAATTTACACTATTTAAAGCTTTATCGGCATTAATCCTGCCACTACCTATATAGACATCTGAATTGTAAGGATCAACATTATTACAAATAATTGATTTTACCTCATTAAATGATAGATATGGATTTTTAGATAAAATTAAACCTGCGATTCCTGCAACAAGTGGAGCTGCATAAGAAGAACCAGTTCCATAATCATAATCTTGCATGTATCCATCATCATTCATTGTAACATGATACGTTGGCATTGTAGAATAGATATCAACTGCTGGCGCAGCAACATCTACCCAATCGCCATAGTTAGAAACTATCCATTCATTATAGTGTTCATCAAAAAAATTCATTTTTTCATCATTATGATCGGTCCCGGCAACAGCAATAACATTATCATAAGCTGCTGGATAACGCTCTTCAGTTTCTCCAGAATTTCCTGCTGAAGCAACAGTGATTACTCCGTTACTAACAGCATAGTCAATTGTATCTTCTAATGATTGTATATGCGTAGTAGTTGAAAAACTCATACTAATAACTCTGGCTCCATTGTCTACAGCATATTCTATACCGTTGAGAATACCTGTAACACCACCATGTGGCCCCATAACAATTAATGACATAACTTTACAATTCCAACTAACACCTGCAATTCCAATACCATTATCTGTAACAGCACCTACAACACCTGTACAAAATGTTCCATGACCATATTCATCCTTGATATCATTATCCTTATTTCCAAAATCCCAGCCAAATACATCATCTATATAACCATTTTCATCATCATCGATTTCATTATCTGGTATTTCATCTTGATTTATCCAGAGATTGTCAATAAGATCAGGATGGGTATAGTCAACACCTAGATCAAGAACAGCTATTATTATATCAGGGTCTCCTGTTTTATTATCCCATGCTTCAGGAGCATCAATATCAGCATCTTCTGTTCCCCCTGTCTGACCAGTGTTATGTAAATTCCATTGTTTATTAAAATCATTATCATTTGGAAAACCACAAAATTGAACTTGATAATTAGG
>CAZVNH010000230.1:0-4792 GCA_964628575.1 uncultured Thermoplasmatales archaeon
TCTGTAACCTGATTTAAAGTATTTGATGCACCATTAAGAATCGCAAGAGCAATACTTGCGGGAAGGACAATACTCAATAAAACTCCAATAATATTTCCACTATTATCATTATATACATAACTTGCAAACATAATACAAATAGAGACAATTATAGGTGCAAGTAATGTAAATGGTCTAATAAGATCGATATATCCTTTGATTTGTTGTTTCATTGACATTTTCCTCACAATACTTCCAACACATACTAATTCTGTAACTCTTGTATTATAAAGATTGTTTGACAATTGTTATCTAAAAACTATAATAGTAAAAAAAATTCTTTTACATAGAAAGTAAATTTTATAAGAAAAAAATATTTATAAAAGATAATTAATAAGATTTTTTTATGGCAGAATTTAGAGGATTTATTGCAATAGATATACCAATTTTACAAAAAATATCTGATTTAATAAATGAAATTAAAAGCAGTGGAGCAAATATTAAAACAGTTGAACCAGAAAATATCCATATAACTCTAAAATTTCTAGGAGATACAAATGAAGAAAAAATCGATAGGATTAATGAAATTATTTTAACCTCGATTAAAGGAATTAAACCTTTTGATATAAAACTTAAAAGTACAGGTTTTTTTCCAAATCAAAACTATATCAAAATAATATGGATTGGAATAGAAAACACAAATCAAATGCAGATAATAGCTGAAAAAATAGATGAGGAACTATCAAAAATTGGTTTTAACAAAGAAAAAAGGAAATTTTCTGCTCATCTAACTATTGGTCGAATTAGATCAGCTCAAAATAAAGATAATTTAATACAGATAATTAATAAATATAAGGATGTTGAATTTGCGTCAATAAAGGTCGATAAAGTAAAACTAAAAAAAAGCGTTTTAACTTCTAAAGGACCAATTTATTCAACATTAAAAGAAGCTGAAATATCAGATAATTAAAAAACATATTATAGATAGTATTATACTATTAAAAAATCTTTGTTAATTAAAATCTTTGTTAATTTAATATAAAATTTTTTCATTTTATTATAAACACAATACTTATTTAGTTATTTAATAGTTAATATTTGAAATATTTTTTTTATAAGTAATATTTATATTTAGAAAATTTGTAATGGTTAAAGATAAATGAGTAATAATAAACTTGAACAAGAGGTAATTAAAAGGGTTACACCAACTAAAGAATATAGAGACAAAGTTGAAAAAATAATAACAGAACTAAAAAATCTTTTAGAACATGAAATAAAGAATAAAAAACTTCCTGTGAAAATTGAGCTTGTTGGATCAATTGCAAAAGACACATATCTAATGAACAACATGGATATTGATTTCTTTTTATGTTTTCCAACAAGTTTTTCAAAAGAAAAAATCGCAAAAAATTCTCTATTAATTGGGAAAAAATATCTAACAAAAACAGAGGAATCATACGCAGAACATCCATACATCAGAGGATTATATAAAGATTTCAAGGTTGAAATTGTACCATGTTATCAGATAGAGAAAGCATCACAGAAGCTCTCTGCAGTTGATAGAACACCACTTCATACTAAATATATAAAAGATAAAATTAAAGAAAGTCAGAAAAAAGAAGTAAGACTTTTTAAACAATTTCTAACAGGTATAAATTGTTACGGAGCTGAAGCTGAAATAGAAGGATTTTCTGGATATCTCTGTGAAATATTAATACTAAAATATAAAACATTTCAAAGTTTAATAAAAAATACAGATAAATGGAAAAAAGGTAAAAAAATATCAATAAAAAAAGGAAATTACCCAGATTTTAAAACACCACTTGTATTTATTGATCCAGTAGATAGTAATAGAAATGTCGCATCAGCAGTATCACAAGAAAAATTCAACCTTTTTATTAAAGCATGTAATGAATATAATAAAAATCCAAAAATCACGTTTTTCTTTCCGAATAAAATAAAACCATGGAGCATTAAAAAAATAAAAAAAACAATACAAAAACAAGACAAACAATTTATTGGAATTAAACTAAAGAAGCCTGAAATAATTGATGAAAACCTATATCCTCAGATTAGAAAAGCAATAAGATCTATAGAAGAAAGCTGTAATAGAAATGATTTTATAATAATTGATATAAAATACCATGTTAATAATAATCAAATCTATATAATAATACAAACAAACAAGGAGCCTCTATCTGAAACATATATACATAAAGGACCACCTATTAAATTAAAAGAAAATTCAACAGAATTTTTAAATAAATGGAAAAATAATAAAAAAGTAATAACACCTCCATTTGAAAGAAATAAGAGATTATATGTAGAATTAAAAAGAGATTATATTGAGATAAAAAGATTCTTATCAGAAGAACTAAAAAATCTTAGCATGGGTAAAAGTCTTGATCCTATAATAAAAAAAGGATATGATATATTATCTGATGATCATTTATTTATTGATAGACTTAAAATATTTTGGACACAATATCTTGATGGTAAAGAAACCTGGGAAAGATAATTAAATGAAAACATTAGGAATATATACGAAAGATTTCTCATTATACTATGATCTTTTAAAGATACTTAGAAAAAGAAAAATCCCGTATGTATCCCTTTCATCATTAAAACATGTTCCAAGTAAGATTGGAGTTATATTAACATCAAATAGTGAAATACATGATATAAAATCTACAAAAGTAATTGCAGCAGATGCATATGACTCAATAGATCATGCTGTAGACTTAGCTCTTCAAATGATTATTGGAAAAGAAATATATTCAAAAATATATATAGGCATAGATCCAGGAGATAAACCAGGAATTGCAATTGTCGGTGATGATATACTTCTTCAAAAAACAGCAGTTGATTCACCAGAAAAAGTATTATCAAAAATCAGAAGATTTTTAATTGAATATCCTGCAACACAAACCATAATAAGAATTGGTCATGGTTCAATACTTATAAGAAATAGAATTATAAACTCATTAATTCCGCTTGAAATACCCATTGAAATTGTAGATGAAACAAAAACAACTCCATCCCAACAAATTAGTAGACCAGTGCGAGATAGCGAAGCAGCAGCAGCTATTGCTCTTATTCATGGTGGAAAGGTTCAAAGTAGATTACCACTTGAGCCTACAAAAGGTGAAATTAGAAACCTTCAAGAAAAAAGTAGGAAACTAACAAATGGTGACTTTACAATTTCTCAAAAAGCAGCTAAACAAGTATTAGAAGGAAAAAAAAGCTTGTTAGAAGCAATAGAATCTGAAAAAAATAATAAAAAACCCAAACGTTTATGAGCCTCTTTCATATGCCTCTTGGGTAATAAATCAATGAAGGTTAAAAGAGCACTTATAAGTGTTTCAAATAAAAAAAATATTACTGATTTTGCAAAAGAGCTATCTAATCTAAATATCGAGATACTATCAACTGGTGGAACAGCAAAAATCTTAAAAAAAGAAGGTATAAAAATAACAGATGTTTCAAAAGTTACAAATTTTCCTGAAATGTTAGATGGCAGAGTTAAAACACTTCATCCAATAATTCATGCAGGAATCCTTGCTAGAAGAGAAATCAAGGACCATATGCAAACATTAGAAAAACATTCTATAAAACCAATTGATCTTGTTGTAATCAATCTTTATCCTTTTGAAGAAACCATTCAAAAACCAAAAGTTACAATGGATGAGGTAATTGAAAATATTGATATCGGTGGTCCTACTCTTATAAGATCTGCTGCTAAAAATTACAAAGATGTAATAATTGTTACAAATAAAAACCAGTATAAAGAGGTAATAGAAGAACTTAAAGACAAAGGTGATCTATCAATAGAAATCCGAGAAAAACTTGCATTAGAGGCATTCTCCCATACAGCGCAATATGACTCAATAATATCAAACTATCTTAGAAATAAATGGACAGATGACGTCCTACCAGAAAAAAATACAATAACTCTAAGAAAAAAACAAGATATGAGATATGGTGAAAATCCTCATCTTAAAGGATGTTTTTATAAAACAATTCCAGAAACTAATGAACCATGTATCACTAATGCTTTTAAACTACAGGGTAAAGAATTATCATACAATAACATTCTTGATTCAGATGGTGCAATCGAATGTATCAAAGAGTTCACAGATCCAACTTGTGTTATAATAAAACATGCAACACCCTGTGGAATAGCTAGTGCAAAAAACCTGATACAAGCTTGGATGGATGCCTATGCAACAGATACTTATTCACCATTTGGAGGAGTAATCAGCTTTAATCGTGAGGTTGGAAAAGAAGTAGCAGAAGAGTTATCAAATCTATTTTTAGAGGTAATAATTGCTCCTAGTTATACAAAAGAAGCACTGGAAATTTTTAGAAAAAAAAAGAACCTTCGGCTGCTTAGACTTAAGGGTCTTGATAAACCAATTATACGCAAAGGAATGATATTTAGAAGTGTGGTTGGTGGTTTTCTATCACAGGAACGAGACGTTACTTTAACACCAAAAAAAGATTGGAGGATTGTTACAAAAAAGAAACCAACCGAGAATGAGCTTAAATCAATGGATTTTGCTGTAAAATGTGTAAAACATGTTAAATCAAATTCTGTCGTATTTGTAAAAGACACAAAAACAGTTGGAATAGGAGGAGGACAAACCGCGAGAGTAGACGCAACATGGATTGCAACAAATAAAGGAAAAGAAAATATTAAAGGAAGTACAATGGCCTCTGATGCTTTTTTCCCATTTAGAGATGCTGTAGATGTAGCAACTGAAGCTGGAGTCAAATCTATAATACAACCAGGTGGAAGCATACACGATGAAGA
>CAZVNH010000231.1:0-4730 GCA_964628575.1 uncultured Thermoplasmatales archaeon
CAGTTAGATGTTTATATCTTTTTTCGCATGAAAAAGCACCGCCATTCATTTCACTCATACCATAAAGATCACGGTAATTTTCCTTAGGAATTCCAAAACATTTCTCAATCCTTCCGGCAAACTCATCTTCAGATACTTTTTTATGGGCATGTATCTTCCATCCTCCACCTGTTACAATAAAGCTATCTGTATCTCCAAGATTCATAGTTATTCCTTCCTCTTCCATTAAATTCATTATATCCCATATTAAAATTGGAAATGTAACCATTGCAACTTGCTCTTTTTTCTTTTCAAGTTCTTGCATAAGCTTAATTGTTTTATATCGACCTTTTATCATTGCTTTTTGAATCATTTTAAGCTCAAGTTTCTGTTTTAAACTAACTGCTTGACCACTGGACATTAATCTAATAACATCTAAACTAAGAAATCTGTCTGTTGCAAAATGTTTATGGTCATCATCAAAAAGCTCAGATGCTTTTGCAATAGCATGACCACCTGTTAAAAATGTTTTTGTTGAACCAGGATATATAAAATGTGCATTATCCTGTAGTTCAGTTATATGAAATAAAACTGCTTTTAATAATAAATGTATAAGTCTAGTTGTCGAAGCTTGATCTCTGAAAACAATACTGAATTTACCACTAGTTCCACTAGAATGAAATACACAACCATTTAATTTTTCTTCAGCCCATTGAAAAAACTGTGTAAGATTATTACCATTATAGTTATATTCACCGATATCAACAGATGATACTTGATACAGCCATTTATAGATATCCTCTGGTTTTTCACTAGGGTAATCTTTAAAAAATGCATCTGGCATCATTGGAATTTTTTTAAAATCTTTTTCACTTTTTATATCATGATCTGATATATTTCGATGTTTGCAGAATTGATTATAAAATAAATTATTATTATAATGAAAATTAAAAGCCTCAATAACTGCTTTCTCTCTATTTTTTTGACTATCCTTTGAGATATCAAAATAGTTATCAGTGCCAAAAATCATATGATCTACAGTTTTCCATTCGCTTTTTGGTATTATAAATTTTTCATCTAATCTTTTTTTAAGAACTCCCCCATTATTTTGCATATACAAACCTCGCTAATTGTTATCTCGTAACAATTGTTAATCAAAAAAAATATATTTTTCCCTTTTATAAGCTTTCCGTAGAAAATTATGTACAATATATTATATTTTTCGGTCACTAAGGTGTTAAACGTGTCCTATCTCTAGGAAATAATATACACTCTCTAATGTTTTTTATTTCTAAAAGTTCCATAATAAATCGCTCTATTCCAAAACCAAAACCACCATGAGGAGGCATTCCATAACGAAATGATTTTAGATATGATTCAAAATCTTTTACATTAAGACCACATGCTTTGATACGGTCTTCTAATAAATTGATTTTATGAATACGTTGGCTACCAGAAGCGATCTCAATACCTTTACATTCAAGATCAAAACCTCTTGAATATCTATCGCCTTCAGGCATAGTATAAAACGGTTTAGCTTCAATTGGATATTTTGTGATATAATAAAAATCATGTCCTTGTTTTTTCATGATCTCTCCAAGTAATTTCTCTTCTTCAGAACCAAGATCTTCTCCCCATTGAATATCTGATTTATTGTCATTTAGAAGTTTTATAACCTCATCATATTTAACACGTTTAAATGGAAGTTTAGGAACAACTATTTTTTTATTTAGAATATCAAGCTCTTTTTTACATTCACTTGCTTTTTTCCATATATTATACACCAGTTTTTCTAAGATGTTCATAACATCTTCTTCGTTCTTAATAAATGCCATTTCTAAATCTACTGCAGTTGATTCATTTAAATGCCTTCTTGTATTATGCTCCTCTGCACGAAAATACCAAGCAATTTCATATACACGGTCAAAACCTGTAGCCATCATCATCTGTTTATATAACTGAGGAGATTGAGCAAGAAATGCTTCTTTTTCAAAATATTTTAGTTTGAAAACATCAGTACCACCTTCTGAAGAACTTGCAATAATATTTGGTGTGTGAACTTCAATAAAACCTTCTTTTCTTAGAAAACTATGAACAACATCGATTACAGAATTTCTTATCTTAAATATAGCTTGGATATCTGGTTTTCTTAAATCAATAAATCTATTATCAAGACGAGTTTCAAGTTCTGACTCAATTTTATCAGCAACACCTAAAGGAAGAGGAGTTTCAGCTTCAGAAAGAATATCAAATTCTTGAGGAATTATTTCATAACCATTTCTAGCTTTACTACTTTCTTGGCATAAACCACTAACTGATATCACTGATTCACGAGATAGATTTACAATTTTTTCAAAAAGATCAGGTTTTTCCTTTTTTAAGGCAGTGATTTGTAAAGTTCCTTTTTTATCTCTAAGAATTATAAATGCAATTGAACCTATATTACGAATATCTTCAATCCAGCCTGCAACTGTAATATTTTTTCCAAATAATTCCTTATCAACGTCTAATGAATAATGAGTTCTTAGGAGTTTCATACTGACCCCTAATAAAAGTAATAGATTTAGTTTTTTCTAACACTAATTATACAAAATTTAAAAAGTGTAAAGGGAAAAGAAAAAATTAATTTAATTATTAGAATAAGTTGTATAACAATAACTTTCCATACTTTCACTATTTGGATTTTTAGCCTTTTTAATACTACCTTCTTTAGTGATAACAATTGGAGTTTTCCTTTCCTTTACAAGATTTTGAAGTTTTTTTGTTATTTGCTTCACATAATCCCTCCTACTTACACCACCTTACTTTTTCAAAGGCAATTAATCATGCTAAATAATATCTGTCTATCTACGTGTATTTATAAGTTTCGCTATAAAATAACAAAATAAGAAAAAATTCAATACAGATTATCCAAATTCTTTGAAATTATAGATATAACATTTTTCAGATTTTCTCTGTTATCCCATTTTTTTACTAAGTCTGATAGATTTAATTTACTTTCATTTTTTAATATTTTAACCCATTTTTCGATATTAGGAAGAGCACGAATAACATTATCAACAATAGTAATACTTGCACACTTAGAAGTTCTTGAAAGAGGATTCAAATCAATAGTAATTACCGTTTTACCCATATTTTTTAGGGCTTGGCATCTATCACCATCTTCAAGAGGAACAAGAACGACATCAGAAGAAAAGATTCCATCATAATCACAAAGACCTCGATCATGGTTTAAACCAGGAATTTGAGCATCAGCTTTTAATCCAAGAACCTTGAAGGCTCCATTTTTTTTCAATTCCTTTATAAGATTTTCCATTCTTTTTTTTGTACGGTGAAAAAGATTTATTTCTAGTTTTGTAGGTATAATATTTGAAAGACTAATGATTTCTTTTGATACAAGTGCAACAATATTACCATTTACAGAAATTACAGGGTCCTTGGCTGTTAATAGAGCAGCAGCAGCAATTTTTTCGGATTCATCAGCATATGGTAATGTTTTTTCACCAATAATATAATCAAAAGCTTCACCTCGCCCATGAGCAATTAATCCAGTTTCATGAACAAGTCCTTTTTTCATAGCATTTGATATGGTCTCTCGAGTTTTTAGAGATTCATATCTAGGATGATTCTTTGGTATTTTATTCATGTCACAACTATCACATTAAAACATGGTTATTTAAATTTTGTAAAAAAGAATAAAAGATGGTTTTTTTAACCATACATATTTGGTTGTGGTGCTTGACTTGCCGATACCATTGGTTTAGCCTGTTTGTGGAATTTCTGAAGCTGTTTTTCTATACGCTCTGATTCTTCATATAATGGTGTTACATTTATTTCAATACCCATAATTAAAGCCATAACATTAATTGCTGCAGCTGCAGCACGTGCATCAGGGTAGTTAGGATGTGCCTCTGCAAGAATTGATATAACATCAAATTTTGATTGTTTTCCACTATTTAGAAGTACTCCTGAAACCCCTGCAATTATTCCATTTTTAAATTGAGGAATACTTTTTGCAAGAAGCATTGATCTAGCTTGCTCGGTTGAACCTATTGCATATGCTTCAACAGAATCAGCACCCTCATCTCCTTTACCTTCAACAACCATTCCCTCGGGAGATATTAACAGTTTACATTGATTCTCTGTAACCCAAGTCATTATTGTTTCGGATATTCCATTTATAAGATTTGGTTTAGGTTTAAATTCAGATACAAATACTACTATTTTCTGACCGCCTGGTTGATTACCTGAATAGATACGAACTGGAGAAAGTGGTTCACCTGTATGAACTACTGATAAAGCTGGAAACTGTGAAGAGGTAAGACATCCTATTTGTCTTAGATTTAATGCATCTATTAAATAATTTGCAGCAATTGTACTAACAAGACCTATTGAAGGAAAACCTGCTATTACTATTGCCTCTTTTAAATCTGCGTCTTCAAAATTACAAATCTGAACATCGTTATTCAAATTGCATCACCATCTGAACACCATAATACATTTTCTTTATTTATATTTAATTGGTAAATATTCATCCTTTTACAACTCCAAGAGGTACAAATTTTATTACTTTTTTTGAGATACCTGCTCCATCTGTCACATCAACAACATTTCTTATATCTTTATAAGCATTTGGTGCTTCTTCTGCAGCAACCTTGTAACTTGCGGGATGAACATAAATACCTTTACTCTTTAATTCTCTTATAATTTGTTCACCTCGCCATTTTCTTAGTGCTTGATGTCTTGAAAGA
>CAZVNH010000232.1:0-338 GCA_964628575.1 uncultured Thermoplasmatales archaeon
CTATTATTATCATCATGATTATGATGATCGTTGGGAGATTAATCTTAATGAGCTATTTGAATATGGAGCTCAGACTTATGATGTATTAGATGTGTTTAATAATCATGAGCCAGATAAACCAAATAGCCCCACTGGTACAAACATTTGTGATGAGTATTCAATACATGATTATTCTTGTCAGACAACAGACATGGACGGTGATAGTCTATATTACAAATTTGATTTTGGTGATGGTACTATTAGCAATTGGATTGGCCCATATAATTCAGGTGAAACATGTATGCAATCTCATCAGTGGATAGAGCCTGGTAATTATCAAATAAAAGTAATTGCTCGGG
>CAZVNH010000232.1:348-4721 GCA_964628575.1 uncultured Thermoplasmatales archaeon
TGGAAAAAGCGATTGGTCAGATCCATTGGATGTAACAGTTACAAATTTAGATAATAATAAACCTGAAAAACCAAGTTCACCTCAAGGCCCATTAAATGGAAAAATAAACGAAGACCATACGTATACAACTTCAACAACTGATCCTGATAATGATCAAGTTTACTATATGTGGGACTGGGGTGATGGCACTTTTAGTGACTGGATTGGTCCTTACAATTCTGGTGTAGAATGCAATGCTATACATTCATGGAACCAACAGGGTAATTATAAAATAAAGGTTAAGGCAAAGGATGATTATAATTTTGAAAGTGACTGGTCAGATCCTTTATCAATTAGTATGCCTAGAAGCAAAATCTTAAATAAACCAATTTTAAACTATTTAGAACAATATCTTTGTTTTTTTAAGATAATAGAGTTATTCTTAAAAATTTGTAATGTATAGAGATCATACCTAGCAGGTTTTGCTTTTTATATGATTAGGAATTTAACTCTACAAATTTTGTATTTTATATAAAAAATCTAAAAAGTAGGTATAAATTAAAGATATTTTTCAAATTCTTTTAAATATCTTTTGAAAAACCATTGTGCAAATATTGTTTCATCTTTTTTCATCTGGCTTTGTTCTAATGCATTATAATAGCTATTTCTATCTGAATAATCTATTACTATCATTGGATATTTGTTTTTGTTAATTATATAGTTCATAAATAATCTTGAAATCCTGCCGTTTCCATCTCCAAATGGATGTATTGTTACAAACTTTAAGTGAACTAGTGCTGCTAGATATACTGGATGTATTTTAGTTCTATTTTTTTTATACCAATCAAAAAACTCTATAAGTAAAAAATCAAGATCTATCGGAACAGGTGGTGTATATTTACTTCCAGATATTCCAACTGGATAATTTCTTATTTTTCCAGCTTCTTCTTTTTTTGTTTCAGAAAATAGTTCTTTATGCCAATATAGTAATGTTGTAAGATTTACTTCTTTTTGATATAAAAGCATTTCGTAGAATACTTTTTGATGTTTTTCTGTTTCTTTAACATCTTCAATAGGTCGTCTTGATGGAGTTATTCCCTTTTCAAGAAGTAAGGCTGTTTCTCTTAATGTTAAAGTTGATCCTTCTATTCTGTTTGTGTTATATGTAAATCTTATTGTAAAATTTTCTAATTGTTTTTGTTTTGCAGATGTTGGTATTTTCTTTTTTTCTTTATTGAATTTTTCTTTTATTTTGTCAAATTTTTCAAACCAAAATTCTTGATAGATTTCAAGTAAAAATTCTTCTTTTAACTCTTCTATATTTTTTGGTATCCTTTTTCCCAAATATTTTGTTTTTTTGTCAACTCTTCCATTCTTTCTATAACTATGTTCGAGATAGTAGTAATCTTTTCCTTCTATGTTTTTTTTACTTATTGAAACCATATTATAGTAATTAACTCTACAAATTAATAAATCTTTCTATAAATTTAAAAATGTAGAGTTAAATACTTGAAGAGATCACGCCTAGCAGGTTTTTTGTTCATGTCGTCTACAAACGTTTATTTTTTTAATTTTAAAGTAATAATTAAAAAACATTTAGAATATTCAAGATTTGAAGGACGGTTAAGATAATGAAAAATAATAACAAACCCAGGTTTTACATGGAATTAGCAATTAAGGAAATGAAAAAATCATTATCTGAGCATTCTAACAAATCTGATCCCTTAGTTGGAGCGATATTGGTAGATGAAAATGGAAAAATTTTAGGAAAAGCCCATAGAGGTAACCTAAGAGTAGGTGATCACGCAGAATTCACGTTAATTGAACGATTATTAGGTAATAAAAAACTTGATAGCTCTACTTTATACGTTACCCTTGAACCATGTATTGTTCGTAATCCTCCAAAAATCGCATGTGCAAAAAGGATTGTTTCTGCAAGAATTAAAAATGTATATATAGGCATACCAGACCCAAATCCAAATATTGAGGGAAAAGGAATTTCTTATCTTATTAATAATGGTGTTAAAGTAAATTTTTTTGAAAATGACCTATCAAAAATTATTAGAGATGAAAATAAAGATTTTATTGAACAATTTGAGGGAAATGAAGATAGTCATATAGAATACCCGGAAGAATCCGAGTTACCCTCACGAAAAGAGAATGAAATAATTGAGTCAGCTTCTGTTAATGATTTTTCACATGAAGAGATAAAAAAATACTTGAAAAAATGTAAAAGAACCTATAAAGTCCCCTCTAATGATTTATGGAATTTTTTCTACCGAAATGGATTCTTAGTAAAGGATAGTTCCAAAAATATATATATCCCTACAGTTGCAGGTATTCTTTTATTCGGGAAAAATCCCAATGATTTTTTCCCTCAATGTATTATTAAAATGCAAGCGAAATATGGTGAAAAAGCAGTGCTTGAGGATATAGAAGATTCGCTTTTTAATGTGCCAAAAAAAATTAAATCTTTTTTAGATAAAAATATGAAAACTTATATGAAAATATCTACATCTGGCTTTGAACGAATTGAGGTTCCTGAATATCCCTGGGAGGCCTTAAGAGAAGCTATAATTAATGCTATAGTTCATAGAGACTATGAGGGAGGTAGAAGGATAATGATAAATCTATTTATGGACAGAATCGAAATTAAAAGTCCTGGTCTTCCGATGTTGCCATTGACATTGGAAAAAATTAGAAATTATAATACTTCCCCTTATAATAGAAATCCTAGAATTGCTTATGCATTTAGTAAAATGAAATTAATGGAAGAAAGAGGCATAGGTTTAGAATTAATGCGAGATTATTTAATTAAAAATGGTCTTCAACCCCCTAAATTTAATTTTGAAAATAATTATTTCGTTGTCAAATTTTTATCACCTTTAGGATCACCTGAAGAATTCAAAATCTCAAAAGATATCCTTTTAAAATTGAACAATCGGCAAAAGAATGCTATATCACTTATTCAAAATAAAATAAAAATAAATAGTGTTGATTATGCAGAAGAACTTGGTATACATCAAAGAACTGCTTTAAGGGACTTAAATAAATTAATAGATCTTGGAATAATTGAAGCAAAAGGTCGTGGGAAAAACATATATTACACATTGAGAAGAGATTAAATAATTATATATCAAAATATTACAATTTTTTTTATATACTATCTAACATACTACCATACATACTAACATACATACATACTAACATACTAACTAACACACTCTCTACACACTCTCTACACATTCTAGACATATTCTAGACATACATACTAACATACATACATACTAACATACTAACTAACACACTACTAGACATACAAGAGCCACATAATAGCGAGTCAGATATGATATCAAGCCGATATACAATGTAATACAAATAGATATCATAACATGTACTGGAATAGTAGTATTCTTACTATATTCTATAATCAAGAATTTACTGTATAATACTTAGTATTATACAGTATTTCTGATTATATAATTGAGTATGGTAACTAAAACAAAAGAATTGTATTCCTCTGATTGTATCCAATTTATTTTGAGATCACACCCAGCAGGTTTAATTTTTTATTTTTGCCTGATTAATGTTTCTCAGAATTATTTTATTAATAATGATTAGTTCCTCATTACAAATTCGAATTAAGGCTTCTGTTGAATTTATATAAAACTTATTACATGTTGGAGTAAGAAGAATTGTACTTTCTCCATTTTCAATATCTTTCCCATCAGGCGTTACTTCCTGCAATAAATAAAATTTTATAGCTACCGGATTGGGATGTGTATGGTTACATAAGTAAGCATAATATTTTTTTAATTGTTTATCGGAACACTTATTTTTTAAAAATGATAATTGTTTTTGTTTATCAACAGGATCTTTTATTTCCATATATTTTGTAATATAATCTGGATTTTTTTCAACATATTTTAATAGAAATAAATCTTCAACAAGTGCTCTCATAATTGGAAATATAGCGCATGGATTATTATGCCATAACGAAAAAATTATACCTTCAAAAAAATCTTGATTTCTCCTTAACATCAATATCGAAAATTGGGTTTCTTTTGAACCAATAATATTTTTGTAATATGTAGTATCATAGATCAATTTATTTTTAATTTTACTAACCCGAACTAATTCATTAGAATATTTTTTAAGATCCTTATGTCTGTTTATCATTTTTGGAATATTAGAGTGATGATCAATTTTTATTTTACTCCATCTTTTCATTTTATAATTATCCAAATATTCACGAAAATTTCCTATCATAAGTTTAGTGAAATTAATTAATTATAAAAAACTTTCATATTTATTGATATTCAATAGATTGTATCCAATTTATCGCATCATATATTGATTTATGATTATATCTCATTGTAGTCATTGGACTAGTG
>CAZVNH010000233.1:0-4705 GCA_964628575.1 uncultured Thermoplasmatales archaeon
GTCTTGAGGAGGTGTAAATTTGGCTATTAAAAATTTACCATTAGAGGAATGTTATATTCCAGGTAGTGCAGCCTGTCCAGGATGTCCTGCTACAATGGCTCTTCGTATTGTATATAAAGCTCTTGGTAAAAAAACAATCAAGATCGTTCCAGCTTGTTGTACAGCAGTAATAGAAAGTCTTCATCCTCATACATCATTTGATATTCCCACAATGAATATTGCTTTTGAAGCAGCTGCAGCTGGCGCTAGTGGTGTAGAAGCAGGACTTAGAATGCAAGGTCGCGATGACATTAATGTTGTTGCTTGGGCCGGTGATGGAGGAACTTATGATATAGGAATCCAAGCTTTATCAGGTGCTCTTGAAAGAAATACTAATTTTATTTATATTTGTTATAATAATCAAATTTATTCTAATACTGGAATTCAAAGAAGTGGTGCAACACCTTATGCTGCTTGGACAACTACAACAGTTGGTGGAAAAACAGAATTCAGAAAAGAAATGGGTGAAATAATTCAAGCTCATCATATACCATATTCTGCACAAGCATGCATTGCATATCCAGAAGATCTATTCAATAAACTTGTTAAAGCAAAAAATATCAAAGGACCAAAATATATTGAGATAATGGCTCCCTGTCCGCCTGGTTGGCGATTTCCTATGGAAAAAACAGTTGAAATGGGCACAATGGCTGTTGAAACAGGAGCCTGGGCTCTTTATGAAGTTGAAAATGATAAAGTTACATTCAATGGAAAAAGCAAGCTGATTCTTGAAGATAAAATCAAGCGTAAACCAATTGAGGAATGGATAAAATATCAAGGTAGATTTAGACATCTTTTTAAACCAAAAAAAGATGAAAAAAGAATTAAAGCAATAGAAGATTATACCGATAAAATCTGGGAAAGATATAGATCATGTTATCTATAATATAATATTAGACTTGATTTGGAGTGTGAAAAGAGTAATGGAGGCATTGTGTTATGTATGCAAAGGAAATGGTGAAACAGAGCCTCCCCCTAATCGTATTATGTGGATTAGGAGCAATAGTTGCAGGTAGCACTCTAAGTTTAATGGTTGATCTTTTTAGGTCTATTCCTGGTTTGATAGTAGTTATTCCTGCAATTATTGCAATGCGTGGAAATATTAGTACAGCTCTTGGGTCACGTCTTGGTTCCGCATATCATCTCGGTGTAATTTACTCTGAAAATCTTTGGAATGATGAACTTAAACAAAATATTCTTGGTTCATTTATTTTAAGCTTTATATTTTCAATAATCATTGGATTACTTGCGTATATTTTTTCATATTTTTTAGGAGTTTCACCGGATCCAATTAAAATAATTTTAATAGTACTCATTGCTGGTATCTTATCTGCAATTTTTCTAACTTTATTAACAATTGGAATTATTTATCTTGTTTTTAAACGTGGATATGATCCTGATAATATAACTGGTCCAGCTCTAGCAACTTTTGGTGATATGATTACAATGGGTTGTATTTTTGCAACTGCATTATTTCTGGAGGCTGTTATATGATTTATTCCTGGAAAAAAATTGTTAAAACTGGATTACCAATTCTAACAATAGCAGTAATAGTTGAAGTATTTGCAGGTCAAATTCTTCAAGGAAATCAAGAGTTACTAATTGTTTTCCCAATTTTCTTGATATCTATCCCAGTAATTAATAGTGTAGCAGGCAATGTCGGAAGTGTTTTGGGAGCCCGACTTGCGTCAGGTCTTCATGTTGGATATATTTCCAATAGTTTTACTGATGGCGAAATGCGACATAATCTCGTTATTTCAATTGGTATTGGAATATTCACCTATTTCTTGTTTGCGATAGTTATTTATTTTATTGCTTCATTTAGTAGAACTATAGTAGAGGATATAGCCTTGATAGAGTTTATTAGTATAATTGTACTTACAGGGTTTCTATTAATCTTTGTTGTATCAATTATTAGTGTTCTTACTGCATTTATATCTTTTAAACACGGACTTGATCCGGATGATATTGTTGCACCAGCTGTTACAACAGCTGGAGATATTCTTGGAATTATATTTTTATTTATTGTGTTAAATTTATTTGGAGTTGGAATATGACAGAAGAAAAAAAAAGAAAGATATTTGGAATTTTACAAAGAACACCTAAAGAAAAATGGAAAAAAGAGGAATTCACTGAAATCGAATATAAACCTACTCCTGTAAAGGAATTGCTTACAGAAATGAAGGATATTTCTGAACTAATTATTGATCTTGCATATTCAGCACTTTTATTTAACAATGATGAAATCGCTGAAGAAGTAAAATATCTTGATGTACGTATGGATAAGCTAAATTATGATATTAGAATGATGGCCATGATGGCTGCACGAACTAAAGAGGATGCAGAACAGCTTGCAGGTATTTTACAGGTTGCTGAAGCTGCTGAGACAATATCAAACGCTGCTCGAGATATCGTAAATCTTTTATCCAAACCTGAAAAAACCGGCCCTTTACTTCCAAAGATTTTAAAAGAAGCTGATGAACAACTTTTTAGAACCAATGTATCAAAGAATTCTAAAGCATGCAACCAGAAAATTGGAGATCTTTCTATTGAATCTGAAACAGGTATGAGAATTATTGCAATTCGTCGAGGGGATTTATGGATATATAATCCCCAATCTGATACATCTATCCAAGATAATGATTGGTTAATTACTCGGGGAACAGATGAAGGATATAAAGAGCTTGATAAATTTTTACATGGGAAACTGGAGGTGCTAGATTGAGTGAAGATACGGTTGAAGATATCGTTCTTGAAATTAAAGATAAATCTGAGTTAATGATAGATCTTGCATATTCATCTTTACTTTATGATAATAAAACTATTGCAAAGGAGGTTTATGATCTTGAAGATGCTGTGGATATTCTTTATAAAAGTCTTCAACGCAGAATTCTTGAACATGTCGAAAAGAAAAAACTTGGTATAAATGATGCTTTATCAATTCTTCGATTAGCAGAAGCTGGTGAACAAATAGCTGATGCTGCTCAAGAAATTGCTGATGTTGAGCTTCGTGATGTCGAACTTCATCCTATACTAAAAATGAGTATACGAGAGTCTGACGTTGTTTTTACAAGAGTACAAGTTAATGAAAAATCAATTCTTTGTAATAAAACACTAGGCGAGCTTAAACTTGCAAGTGAAACAGGAATGATGGTTATTGCAATGAGACATGAAAAACGATGGCTTTATGGTCCTACTAAAAAAACAAAAATTGATTCAGGAGATATTCTTTTTGCAAAAGGTCCCGAAGATAGTGAAAGACATCTTATTGATCTTGCATCAGGATTAACTAATGAGATTTAAATAATTAACTAATAATTCTTGCTCCGGTTTCATCAACAGAACAAATAAAAATTTTGCCAAACGATGATAAAACTTTAACAAGTTCTTCAGTTTTTCCAATGGCAAAAATAGAATTTCCAAGCATACACATAGAAGCCATACCGTATTGGTTTGCAGCCTTAATTGCAGTTTTTACATCTGAAGTAGATATATTTATTTTTTCAGCAAAAGTCTGAGAGAGATTAAATAGGTTTTCTACTGAGGGTTTTTCAAGTATTTTTTTTGTGCAATATTTTCCATAATCAGTTATTTTTATCATTTTTGATTGATCATTTAGAACTTTTTTTGTGTTTATTTTTCTTCCAATTACACACAGTACTATTTCATATCTTCCAGGAATATGCTCGATTAAACCCCATGGTGGCAATCCTGCACTCTTACGTATTTCGATACCACCAAAACTACTTGCAATTACATCTCCTAAACCTGTTTTCATTTGAATTTCTGCAAAATGAGATGCTTTTAATGCTTGTTCTTTTGTAATATCAACAACTTTTGATAAAGCCATTGTTGTACTAAGTACACTTGCTGCACTTATTCCGAATCCTTGTCCAGAAGGAAGATCAGTTTTTATTTTAACAGTAACATTTAGAGGATTATTACCTAATAAATATTTTAATGCATAAGTTATAACAGGATCTTGTGTTTTTTTATTATTAAAATATATATCAAAATTTTGATTTACTTTTTGATTTACTGCTACTTCTGATATTGCCCCCGAAGTGATATTAATACCTGCTCCTTTAGAACCTGTCCTTGATAAATCCTCAGGATGATAAACAGGTTCGAAGAATCCTGAAATATGACCTGGTGCAAATGCTACTGCTTTCATTTTCTCCCTCTATATTATAATATCTAGAATATAGTCTGTGATTTTTTCTTTTTTGTCTTTTATATGATTAACTTGTCCTTTTCTATTATATATCCATATTTCATTACTATCTTTTTTAAAACCATTAATTGTATTTGCAACAATATAATCCAATTTATTTTTTTTAAGAAGATCTATTGATTTTTGTTTTATTGTTTGTTTTTTTTCTTCAGCTTTAAATCCTATAATTTTTGCTTTTAGTGCTTTTTGTCTAAGAGTTTGAATGATTTTTGGAGATGGTTTTAATTTTATAACTAGGTTTTCTTTCCCAGATGTTATCTTTCCTTTTTGTTTTATAGGTATATAATCTGAAACAGCTGCACAGTTAATTATAATATCAAATTTATTCAGATCTTGATTAGTTACTAATCTCTTCAAATCCTGACTAGATTCAAAGTGTTTAGTATTTATGAATTCAGGATTTTTTTCTGTCCCTTTTCCATAAAAGAGTGT
>CAZVNH010000234.1:0-2632 GCA_964628575.1 uncultured Thermoplasmatales archaeon
TTCTACTTTTACCCATGCTGTTACTGTTAACTCTGTTGCATAATCTATCTGATCTATATCTCCACAGTTTACATAATCATTTATTCCATCAAAAAAAAGTGCATTATTTATTCTACCGCTTGTCCATATTGCTCCTTCGATAGTACCATTATGCTCATATGGTGATGAATCCTGAGCATTTGTTCCAATGTTTTCATCAAATTTATAGTAAGAAATAAGACATAATATATTTAAATCTTCATTTGAGTTTATTACAGCATATGCTTTTTTATTATTCATAAAACTTGCATAGCTTATACTGATACATGCTAATGATAGTATTAAAATTATGAATATTATACCAGCTTGAAATGTTGGTTTGTTTCTTATTTTCCGTCTTAATATAAAACTACTCCCCCAAAAAAATAAGAGGTTGAATTGGGAATATTGTATCCCAACTCGCTTATTTTATTATGTTTTTAAGTTCTATGTGTTTAAGGTGATGTTGATTGTACCAATATTGTTACCTTTGCTTGGTTATTGGCCGGGTTTGTATCTTCTGGTATACACTCGATTAGTGTTGCAATGTTTTCTGGGCTTTGGAATATTATTGTGAATTTTTCACATATTGTATCTGCAAATTCAGTGTAATCATCAACATATCTAACCCAACCTGGTCCAGATGGTGGCCAATCTGTATATCCTGGTTGAGGCCATACAATATTGTCTTTGAGCCAATCAACTTCTGTCTGAGTTCCTACTGCCTCTGCATCGAATTCATCTTGATCCTCAGTCATTTGTAGTAGATTAATTAAATAGTCTCTAGCGTTCTTTGCGCATATTTTACCTTGTGCTTCAGTTGTCCATGTTGTTCCACATAGATCATTTGGTCCGCTGCATACGTTTGGTACTCCATCTGTTACAAGGTTTATGACCTGTCTATAAGATGGATTAAAGTTTACACTATTATATAATTGATTAGCTGCAAGATATATTCCAGCTGCCATAGGTGTCCAACCATGACCCTGTACCATGTTTTCTATAGTTGTTGCAATGCTATCATAGTTAGTATCATCGATTATTGTTGGTGGAACCTCAATTCGGGCACAATATGAATTTGTACCAAATTGAATAACAGTAAGTTCAACTGATCCATCTTGTGGGAAGCATTCAGGATCTCTAATTGCTGCAGCTATACCATCTCTCATGATATCCCAATCAAGAGGATCAATACTATTTGATCCATCAAGAATAAGTGCAAATTGCGTAAATTCACTAGTTCCTGATGTCACATCTACGAGAACGTCAATATCTAATGTCTCTATATCACCAGCTGCCATTGATCCTATATCCCAAACTCCTCCAACATATGTTCCTTTTGATGCAATATGGGACTGATATACAAGTTCTGGTGGTAGGATATCTTCTACTTTAACACTTGTTGCAGCTCCGGGTCCAAGGTTTTTAGCAGTAACTGTAAAAGTTATTATATCTTGAGGAGATGGATTTGGATCGTCAACTGTTTTTGTTATTTCAATATCTGGAAATTCCTCTTCTTCTTCACATAGATCGTTCCACTGAAGAACTTCTATTTTTACATAACCTGTTCCCGCAAGATTCTGGTATATATTATTCTGTGGTAAATGAATAGTTACAATCAATTTAATCAAATCACAAAAATGAAGTTGATCTCCTAAACCAATTGGTATATCAAATTTATCAGTTACATCATTGAATTTATAAAAACCATATGTTAGACCAAATTCACCATTTGTATCAATTCCCATTTGCATTAGAACATCGATGAAATCAGTATCTGGTGTTCCATCACCATCGGTATCAATCAGATCACCTGACCAGTCATAATCAAGAGTTGAGATCTTTGCTGGAATTGATCCTTTATAATGAAATACTATATCTGCCATGAAATCAATGCATGGGAATAGATTATGAAATTCAAGAACTGCATCATATCCTGGTGGATCATTAGCTTGAACTGCTCTTCCTTTTGCATATGCTACAAGTTCTCCTTCATTTTCTGTATATGTAACAGTTGGATCATGTGTAATATCTATACCATGTGGATAAACCTTCCAGACCCATGTTCCTGAATATTCTTCTATTTCTAGATCTACTGTACCTGTTGATACTGTTCCATATATAAAAATTGTATCTGTTAGACCAGCGTAACTTATTCCAATACCAGCAAGTGCTAGTATTGATATTACAAATATTGTTCCAATTTTTGCATTTTTCATTTTTTTCACCTTTTTTATTTTTTTATATTAAAGCAGGTTGCACCGCAAATCCTGCTGTTAGCCTCATTTTTTTATTAGGGTTTTTTATTGTTTTTTTTCTCTTTCAAAAGATAAAGAGAGAGAAGAATTGGATTTTTCCAATTCACTCCAAATTTTAAATTTTATTTTTTTTAGATGTTTTCAATTATTCTACACACATATCGTTCCACTGAATGACACCTATTCTTCCACCAAATGTTCCAGAGAGTCCTTGGAATTCGTTATCTTGTGGTAAGTGTATACAGAGTTTTACTATGATGTAGTCGCAAAAGTGTAGTTGTACTCCAACATCTACTGGATCTCCAGTAGTCCAACCAATGATTTCTTGTGATGAAGGTTCATAAACTGGATATGCC
>CAZVNH010000234.1:2642-4663 GCA_964628575.1 uncultured Thermoplasmatales archaeon
GCCCTATATGCTTCTACCCATGCACCATAACCTGCATCTGGATTTGCTTGGTACATGTCCCATAGATAGGTCAAAAATCCAATTCCTGTATCATCATATTCATCTTCTGTTATCGGGCCTATCTCTGCGACATTGACTTTTGCTGGAATACTACCACCATAGTGGAAAATAAAGTCGGCGCAGAAATCTATACATGGGAATAGGTTGTCATAGACCATGTCTACATCAAACTCCATGTCTTGTCCATCGACATTATGTGTTCCGCCTGGCATTGCCTGAGAATATGCAACTTTTTCAACATACATATTATATTGAGATGCCCAAGCTTCAATTGCTGCATCTCCTGGATAATCATTCACAAAACCACGATAAATCATTATTTCATCATAAAGCGGATCATAATAAACTGGATTTCCTAATGGACCTACACTATCTGGTTCACCTTGATAATAAACCTTCCAGACCCATGTTCCAGAAAACCAGAATATCTGGTCTATTTCGACTGTTGCAGTATCAACAGTACCGTATACATATATTGTATCGCTAAATCCTGCATAGGTAATTCCAATACCTGCAAGTGCCAGTACTGAAACCATGAATATGCTTCCTATTTTGTTTCGTCTCATATTTTTTTTCCTCCTTTTCATTTACTTCTGCTTTTTTTTCTTTCTTTTGGCGGAGTGCAAAGCCGAGCATCTCCCCCCTGATTCCGAGCTAATAAAGCTCAATTATTTCCTTTTTCTTTGTCTATTTTGCTCCTGATCCATCTTTTTCTTATGGATCAACTTCGATAAATGTTATCTGATGATTCGCATCAATCCAGCATATAACAGCTATCCATTCGCCTAAATCAGGTATATAATTATCACCATCAGGGTTGTTTTTTGCACCATCAATAAGATCCTGAACATCTTGATCATAATCAGGATGTAAAGGATTTCCATATGGCGCCCAACCACCATCTATAAAGTACCATATAGCCTTCTGGATTTGTTGAGGCGTCGCATCACCTTTATTGTTTATAATCCAGTTTACATAAGGCCAATCAGGGTCTTTACATTCATTAGGCATATTAGGGTCATAACTGCTATACAAGTACACTGTATAAGGTGTATTTGTATACACTGTGTGATCTTCGTCAACACACCAGCCTAACCAATTACCATCCCATACATTATATGGTCCATCAGCATCTCCTGTTCCCTCTGGGCCAATACCACTAATTACAGATTTTATATAGCTTGGCCAACCAGATGGAAACGGACCATATACTTTCATTGTAACTGGGAACTCAGGAAGATTTACAACTTTATCATCTGTTGTATCTCCATTACATTCATCATTCCACTGCATTACTTCAATATTAACATACCCATTTCCTTCTAATCCTTGGAATATATTATTTTGTGGTAGATGAATGGTAACTTCAAGTTTGAAATAGTTACAATAATGCAGTTGTGTTCCAACAACTACTTCTTGTAAAGGATCTAATAAATCTCCGTTTTCATTACATCTGTAAAATCCACCAGTTATACCGTACTCTCCACCACTTGTATACCATAGGTCTTGCAGGTATTGTATGAAATCTGTACCACCTTCTTTTCCATCACCAATATCTATTTTATCACCGATCCAATCCCAATTTATTTCTGTAACTTTACATGGAATTGTGCCAGTATAGTGAAATACAATATCTGCAGTAAAATCTATACATGGAAACAAGTTATGGAATTCAAGCACTGCATCATATTCAGATCCATCATTCTTATATGGATCTGGATTGGTACCAGTATAAACTGGATCCCTACCTTTTGCGTATGCTACAAGTTCTCCTTCATTTTCAGCATATGTAACAGTTGGATCATGTGTAATATCTATACCATGTGGATAAACTTTCCAAACCCATGTACCAGAATACAAAGAGTCAACAATTTCCAGATCTACTGTACCTGTTGTAACTGTACCATATACCGATATTGTATCAGTTAATCCTGCATATGAAATTCCTATTCCTGCAAGAG
>CAZVNH010000235.1:0-4655 GCA_964628575.1 uncultured Thermoplasmatales archaeon
TTACTATATCAGGCGATATTCGACAATTGGCCTTCTGGGTAAACCACCCTCCTTCTATGGATAGAAGATAATTATTGAGGCAGAGTGACCTTTTTTGAAGCCCCCCTTTCCTTGTTAAGGAGAGGGGGGATTCGTAATTGGGGGTGAGGTTAGAAAAAGATAATGGTATAATTGTTCGCGGTGCAAAAGTAATGATTTGTGGTGTTGCTGCTGCAAATGAAATTTTTATTATGCCTGGAACTGGTTATAAAGAGCAAGATAAGGATTATGCAATTTCTTTTGTTATTCCTAGAGACATTGAAAATTTAACAATTGTTGAAGCAACAAGACCTAGTGATAGACGAGAGCTTGAAGATGGATTTGATATACCTGTTGACAATGGTGGAATTACTCAAGCATATTTATTATTCAATGATGTTTTTATTCCAAATGAATGTGTTTTTATGTGTAAAGAGTATGAGTATTCGACAAAGGCTGTTATGAATTTTATTGCACCATATCGTGCGGCTATTGGTGGATGTGTCGCTGGTCAAGGTGATGTAATGATTGGTGCATCTGCATTGATGGCACGGGCTAATGGATTATCTGAAAAAGTCTTTAGAGAAAAAATAAATAAAATGATAATTAACAATGAAACAACTTTTGGAATGGGAATTGCTGCTAGTGCTCTTGGTAAAAAACATCTATCTGGTGTTTGGATTCCAGATCAGTTACTTTCTAATGTAAATAAAGTTCATGTAGCAACACTACCATATGATACAAAAAGAATTGCTCAAGATATAGCAGGTGGAATTGCTGAAACAGGTTGCTTACCATCCTGTACCGATTTAAATGATCCAAAATATGGAGATCTTCTAAAAAAATATCTAAAAGCCAATTGTTCAGGTGAAACAAGAGCAAAAATTGCCAGATTAATTGAGTGGTTAACAATTGGTTCAGGAGTACCTGGATGCATGCATGGCGGTGGATCACCTGATGGTGCAAAAATAATAATCAATATAAAATCAGATATTAACCATTATATTGATTTTGCTAAAAGACTTGGAAAGATAGATGAAGATATTAAAGTTGAATCTAAGAAAAAATAGATTTCCTTTTTGACATTTTCACACATAGATTTTATATATCTTAATTTTCAAAAAAATGTTTATTATTAATATAAGAAGAAAAATGAAAGGAGGAAATGATATGAAACATAAACATAGTAAGATAGGTGAGTATGGAATTAAATGGGAGCCTGTTGATGGGTATAAAACAAAAAATGGAAAAAAGGTTCCACCACATTATAAAAAAACTGAATTCAAATGGAAAAATAATAATTAATTTATAATTGGATAATCTTAAAAAAAATCTTTAAAAAATTATAAGTTTAAAAAAAATATTGTGGGATTTCAATAGAAAATATTAAAAATAGGGATATATTTTTAAACCTGAACAATAATATTCATTAAGGGGGTAAATTAATATAAAAAGACAAAACTGTCCATTTTGTGGGCATAGATGGGTTCGCAGTTCAGAAGAATCTCCAGTTAAATGTCCAAATTGTAAATGTAAATTTTATCCCGAAAAACTTGAAGAAAATGGATATTATTGAGTATTTTCATTTTTTATTATTTAATCTTATATAAATAGAAAACTATTTATTTATTAATAAATATATAAATAAAAGGGCAATAAAATGAGAAAGAATATTTTTCTTTTAGTCACTTGTACATTAATTATTACAATACCAACAATCTCAGCTATATCTATCCCTGAAATCCAGAATATAAAAAATGAAAAAATAGAATTAAATCATAATATAGCAGACAATGAGGTCCCAAGATGGGCAGATGGTACATTCACAGGCAAATGGGGATTAAGAGAATATAGTCTGATATTTGATATGGTTGAATTAGAAATTGGTAATATATCAGGTTATTATGGTAAATTTATTGGTTCTATTAAGGTTTTCAAAGGAAAATTCTATCCAACATGGAATGAATCAAGAATTACAAATATCTCAGGAATTTATACGAATTCAGTAATCTTTGGTCAAATTGGAGATATAGATATAGATAGCAATGAATATAATATTGAATCAAATGAAACCTCATATATTGGTATTGGATCTCAAAATACAACAAATTACAATTGGAGAATCATGAGCAAGACTGGACCTACTTTCTATATTAAAGGAGTTTTTTCTAAGTTTGAATAAAAATTTATTATCTTTTATTGTGAAAAGACTCTATGACTTCTTTACCAAATGGTGTTAAACCATAGAGTCTTATATTTCTTCCACCTTTCTTCTCCTCTACCAGACCTAATCCTAATAAGGATTCATCTTCTTTATATCTAGACTCCATTCCTCTGATTGCGCCTATCACGTTTGTTGGAGTAGTTTTTACATTATATGCTATTTCTGAAGTATAACTGCTACTAGGACTAATTTCAAAAAGATATTCAGCAATTTTTTTTCTAACATTGCTTCTTCTTAGAGCCCTAATGACTAATGGCCTTCTAATCTCGATAGAGGGCTCTATTACTGTATTTTCCTGCATCCCGTCCAAAAGGAGATTGAACTCATTATTAATAAAATTATTCTATGATGGATATTTACCTACATATCTACATGCATATGCACCTGCATAATATACCATTTTTGAAATATAAAAAGTCATTATATTTTACAATAATAAATGAATGTTAAAAAATAAGAATATTATTTATAAAATGATTGTATATTTAGTAAGTTCAAGAGGATAAATATGGAATTTCCAAAAGGAACAATTTTCAAAGAAGAAATTGATCCTGAAAGTAAAACAAAGATAAAAATAGCAATACTTCCAGATGGAACTGAAATTAGATTTTTTACTGAAGAAGAACTTAAAGATATATAAAGAAAAAAAGATATTTGTTTAGTTATTTACATAATCAATTTGTTAATTTGTCCGAGTATATAGCTAAACCTAGGGAAAATATCTAACAGTTTTTCTAAAAATATATTAAATACTATTGTATTTACGGTTCTAACTCTTGGTTCTTCACCATCTTCAATTGCAAGTGATGGATCACCAAACATTGCCATTTCAAGAATTGTTTTATAATCTGAATCCTCCCAATCCTGGTTATAAAAGCTGTTGATATAATCATTTAAAGAGTCTGCCCATGCTTTTCCAAGAATTTTTTCATTGAAAATATTTTCAAATATATGAACTTCCATCCACCCCCATACTCTCTTTGTCTCATATGAACCATAGCTTCCATATCCAATTCCTGATGCTCCAAAAGAAGCAATACCTCCAACCTTATCTTTTATTGTTTTCCAGCTCATACAATTTTTTGATTCTGTATATTTACTGCATGAACAAGCATTGAATACAACAACAGGATGTTTAATCTCATTACTTACTGAATACATATCATAATCAATATATATCCATCCTGTATATGGAGAAATCAATGTTTCATCAGGAAGCCAAACATGATCATCATTTGTTGCATGTGTAGCCCAACTGCCCCAACTTCCATGACCTGAAAAGTCAACAAAATCAACAAGATCATCAAATCCATTAGCAATGTTTATTTTTGATAGTTTTTGTGCTCCATTTTTTTGTGAAGCCCATAAACGGGTTGTACTATATCCTGACAATTTTGTTAGAACTTCTTCATTTGCATATTCACCTTCATTTATTCCTTCAGGATCCCCTGGAAAAGTATCACCGCCTATTTGAACAATTTTATTAGTCATTTTATTATGCTTTTCATAATATATTATTTTATCAACAATAGTAGCTACTTCATTAGCATCATTACATGGTAGTTTTCCAAGATAAACATCTGGATACATATCTACATTATCCATATCACTACTCATTTGACTTAATTCTGCATATTTTCCATCTCCATCTTTATCCCAGTTTGAAAAACCCATTTCAGAGTCATAAATATCAGCATAATAAAGATCACTTGGGAAATATTTTTCATAGTTACCAGAAGGAACATATGCATCTCTAACAGGGAATTGATCACTTCCACCTATCAATAATAAATATGTTATTCCCCAGTTTTCGATTGCATCTTTAACATAGTATTTAATTGATTCCTGTTCGTCTACACCTTGATCAGGTATTTCATCAAGTGTTACTAACTTTGTTTGTATATTATGTTCATTTTTATAATTAATAAGTGGTTGAAGATTAGATGAAAAATCACTTGGGGCAATAATCAACATATCATATTCATCAGGGAAAATAACTGTTTTGTCTGGTAATTTATAAGATATTTTTAACTCTGAAATCTTTGAAAAAAAGAGTTTATTTTCTTTTGGTTTATATTGAATAGGATAGATTTGAACAGTTAAAAATAACACATGTTTGCTATCCTTTAAACCTGCCCCACCTCTATATTCAAATTTAATCTCAGGGAATACTTCAATTTGTGAATATAAATCTTTGATTTCATCGGTTGTTTTTTGGTTATAATTATTTACACTATTTTTGATTAATATTTCTGGTACAGGTAACACAGGTTTATCTATTTCAATTTCCATAGGTTCTGAAAAATCTACAATAACATCATCGATTTTTGTGCCTATAGGAAATGTATATGTTTTTGTAATCATTGGAAGCATAGGTTTATTAGATGTAATTGTTGTATGAGTTGTTTCATCA
>CAZVNH010000236.1:0-4654 GCA_964628575.1 uncultured Thermoplasmatales archaeon
CACCTTCAGTATATTCATTCTTATCACTTTCTTTTCCAGTTAAGAGATATCTTGGAATTAATCCCCATCTTTCAACAACCTCGGTATATGGAGTTTCTGTCCTATGAAGTAAATTTGGAATCCTTTCAATTGATGTCTGCCCAACAACATATTCAAGATTATCCCATTCTTTATATTCTTTTATTTCATTCAATGTTAACCAATTCGTCTCGATATTCCCCGATGATTCAGAAAGATAATTAGCTGATGGATCCGTAATAAAATTTAAATTTTCGAGTAATCGGATTTGTACCTTTCCATTACTACTATATTTTTTAAGAACAGCAACCCCCTCAACTCCGCATTTTCTAATAACTCTATTCAAAATCTGACCAAAACGTAATTTATCAAGCCGTGCCGCAAGTAAATATCGGCTCATAATAGCTAGATTATAAGTATCTGGTTTTTTAGCTTTAATACCGATATCTTTTGTATCAAGATCAATATTTTTAACTGTTGTTTCGACCATATCCCGTGTTAATGGAACAAATAATTTTTTGCGGCCAGTTGCCGAATCATACTGTTTATCGAAAATATTAAAATAATTTTTCCTTGCCCTTTCAATGATGTTACGACATTTAAAGGCAATCTTATTAGTAAGCTCCACCTCCATTTCTTGCCAGGTACTTTTTTCTCTCCTAACGAGACTAATCGCCTCTTCTTCAATTGTAGTAGGTGTGTAACTCATTTTATCTTTTTAATAAAAATTCTACAAGTGGTTCTCCCAAAATTCCTTTGATGTCTGGAAGGTCAACTACATAATTAAATATTTTTTTTACATTACTAGAAAGTTCCTCCGGCTTAGTAATAAAATCAGCGAAACTACTAGCGAATGCCTCAAGAACTGTCTCCCCACGAGTAGGTGAATAACCCTTCTTTATCAAAGATAATATTTGTCCGCGGATATCACTAGGAAGATTTTCATGGATCGAATGTCCTACTTCATGCATTAAAACTTCATATTGACTTTTAGGAGGTAGTTTATCCCAAATTAAAATTTTACTATGTATTACTTTAGATCCCTGTTTTTTCGTTTCCATCAATCCATGACCTAATGTTCCCCACAACCGCTTTTTTGAAAACTTTAATATAATATCTCTATCTAATAATTTTTTACCTCCTCCTTTAATAAACAACTCTGCTGGTTTAAATTTCTTAACTTCTTTTAATCCAGCAGCCGTAAAAAATGGTAATGCTTTAATAGCCCCAGCAAGTTTTGCTTCTGGTAAAAGAAGATCCATCTGGGTTCCTAAAAACTCCCCTGTACTTAATGGTTCCTGTTGTTTTTTAATTAATTCTGCCTTTTGTTCTGCAGAGATATCAGCTCTCAGAATTGCTGCCGTTGGAAATGCTTCTATCTGCTCCGTTTGCCCTTTGAAGAATTCTTTAACACGACCAAGGGCTTTATTTATTAAAGAAGGTTGCTGAGTCGTTTGTGCTGTGGACCCGGATACTTCTTTCCCCTCTTTTGTACTTTCCATAAAAGGATTAATATACTTTTGTAAAGTTTGTGGTACTACTCCATCAACTCCATACATTCCAGCAAGTTCGAACATTATCGCATATCGTTCCTGTAATAAACTATTTGGATCTATCTTATCACCATATGAACCATGAATCTTATTATCTATATAAACTGTAAATGCATTTCCCTTTTCATTTAATTTATCCCATTGACTTGAAAAACTAGCAGTAATTTTACCACTTTTATCCGTATCCATAATTCCTTGCGATAAAAATAAATGTCCTAATTCATGTAAAACGACTTCTGGTACTTGTTTGTATACTTCTATTAATGCTTTTCCTTTTGGAGGTAAATCTTCGAATGTTCTCCAAATCTTCTCTGGAATAAATTTTTGGATAGCTCCCTCGGGAACATATTCAGATATCACATCGGAAGCAATATTAATTGGTTGATAATGTAATCCATAAGGCATTGATTCATCTAATTGCTTCAATTTAAATTTAGCATCATCCCAAAGATCACTAGCTACTTCGGTCAATCCGTATCTTTCTACAAAAGCTTCTTTAATAGGTTTATAATCAGGTCTCGGTGATATTTTTAGTACTTTTCTTAATGTATCTGGTAATAATAATAATCCTTTAGCTGTTGTCTCTTTTATTTCTTCCGGTAATCGTTGTAAAGTTTCTTTCAATATATTCGTTGGTTTATACTGTTGTGGAGTTAAAAATTCTCCTACTTTTCGGACAGCTGGTCTAATACTCTTTGGAAGCCACTTCCCCGTTTCAATGGTTTCTTGTAAAGCACCTGGAAATTCTTTAAGAGTGTTCTTACCCTGGATTAAATCAACTTTTTGTCGCGGTGAAACATTTGCTTTTAAAATAGAAACGGTTGAAAAATCCTGTAATTGTTTTGTTAGAAACGAACTAACTGGTGCAACAGTCTTTCTGATACGACCGAGAGCTCTATCAATCAAAGAAGGTTGTAATGTTTCTCCATTCATAAAAAATAAAAAGATATCCTACGATAGATATCTTTGTTTACACCTTCTGAAAATACCATAGATAAAAGAACTTAATTTTCTCCAAAGCTCCCTTTGGATATGTTTCTTATTTTCTTTTTTTAACATATTTTTTTAACCTTTTTTCTAATCTTTTCTGTCTTTTGGTTTTAGCAAAAGCTTTACGACCTTCTGGATGAAGTTGTTTAAACTTTTCCCTCTTTTTCTGTGCAGAATAATGTGGTTTTTTACCTGAATGCTTCCTGGGCATAATTAAAAATCAGTTGTTGGGAAGGTCATGATTTCACCAGTTCCCTCTCCAGTTGGTTGATCAAATAATTCCCAAACGGCTAAGGCGAGAGAATTAACCCGATCATCGTACTGACCTTCTGGAGCACCGTATTGAAATCTTCCGGCTTTTGTTCTTGTATAACCGAATGATTCAAGCTCATCAATCAATCCCTCATCTGGAGGATAGATAATCCTCTTCTGTTCTATAAAAATTGATAACTTGTTTATTAACTGTGTTTTTGACTGGTTAGTATATTTAAAATCATTAACTGTTAAACCGGCGGCTTCTAGATCATCCGAGATAGGATCGCCAAGACCGGTTGAATCAACAGTTATTATGGCATTATTATACTTCTGAGTAATACTGATAATCCTTTGTTTTTGAAGGGGCCAACCGATTTGTTTGAAACGATCAAGATGAACAATATGATGATCCGCCAGATCAATAACAGTGATAACAGTAAAATCTTGATATTTCCCTAAATCAACTCCTATAACATATAAGTGGTTTTTTTCAGGTCTTCTTAAACTACCGGTTGCGCAGGTACGGACTTTTCGGAAAACAGCAGCTGCATCAGCCAGAAAGATAGCTCTATATTCCTGATCAAATATATCTCGAGGTAATGTTTCTTTAGCCGCATCCCATTCATTTATGGGAAAATAAGGATTATCTTTTGATTCGTAATGAAAATTCATATAATCCCTATTCTTTTCATCTTTGGATTTCCCTTTCAAATAAAGGTGGTAAAACCAGTTTTGTCCTTTAGGAGTTGAGATAAAGAAAGCTGCTCCTTGGCGATTAGCCAGAGAAGGGAATAAATAGGTTTCCCACACTTCTTTACTCATTGCCGATGCCTCATCAACAATGACCAGATCGAGCTCTTCACCCATCAGTCCTTCTTTATTTTCAGCCGATTTACTCTCAAAAGTACTGTTTAATTTACTTCTAATTACTGGAAAAGGGGCGTGTTGGATTTGGAAATTCTTATTCCTCCCTTCTCCTCCCTGGAGTGAATAACCAATCCACTGTTCAATATAATAAAATACCTTTTTTGAAAGATCATATGTCGGACTGACAACCCAAACCTTTTTAGCAGTTGATAGTAATTCCCTGAGAACAAGATAAGCACAAAGTTGAGATTTACCAAACCTCCGACCAGCCGAAATAACTGTAAACCGTTTCATCTTATCTAGTATCTCCCGCTGTGCCGGATGCGGACCAAATCCAATACGTTGTTGAAGCGCCAGGTCGTTAATAATCATTGTTTAAATGCTAACAATCTCTTTTTTTCCCTCCATCTCCGTGTAAGAATAGCTGAAGGATTTTCACTTATCCTTTTTTCTTCGGCTGTAACTAATTCTTTCATACAAATTTGATAATAAGGACAATATGGTTTACATAATTTAGGATTGACGGGATACTTATCACTTCTATATCTTAATGGACGACAATCGATTGACATTTTTTTTAACGGTTAAAATAACACTATACAGTTCTTCAGATAGGTTCATTTCTTAACTCACAGTAATAGATAGTGGTTACTATTTAGTATAAGCAATGAAAAGAAGTTGTCAACCCTTTTTTACAATTTTTTAGAGGATCATATGGGTTTTATGCTTTGTTGATCTAATGATTTAAGAAAATGGGATTATTGAAAAAAGGTCTATATTTGGGTTAAAATAAAAAGTAATTTTTGAGTATGGTTTTTGAAATATGGAAATAGTTTTTAAATAATGAGTATGGTTTTTGAGTATGGTTTTTGAGTATGGTTTTTGAGTGATGAGTATGGTTTTTGAGTGATGAGTATGGTTTTTGAGTGATGAAAATGGTTGAGTGTGGTAATTTTAATAAGCCCGAAATT
>CAZVNH010000237.1:0-4641 GCA_964628575.1 uncultured Thermoplasmatales archaeon
ATCAGGTAGGACTATCTGTGGCGGTATTATTAACATATCATCTGTTTCAAAAGCCATTCTTCCTTCAGTTTCAGTCATTAGTTCTTCATAGATTTTTTCACCAACTCGTGGTCCGATTATTTTCTTTTTTATCTTGTTAATATTTATATTGTATTTATTGCAGTATTCTTCAATTGTTACATCTGCTAGATCACCAAGTTTTACAACTGGCATTTTTAATATAAATATCTCACCTGATTTAGCCATAATAGTTGCCTTGAATACAAGATCAATAGTGCTAGAAATACTCATTACAAATCTTGTCATCTCAGGATCAGTTAGAGTTATCTCCTGTTTACCACATATCTGTTTTTCAAAAAGAGGTATCACACTTCCACGTGAGAATAGAACATTTCCAAATCTTACACTTGAATATATGGTTTTGCTAAGACCTTTCCATTCATTTGCATCAGTTATACATTTTTCAGCAAGAAGTTTTGTAGCACCCATTGTATTAACAGGATTTACTGCTTTGTCAGTACTAATATTGATTACTTTTTTAACTCCACATACAAATGATGCTTCAATTACATTCTGTGTTCCAATAACATTGGTCTTAATTGCCTCAAATGGATTATATTCACATAGTGGGACATGTTTTAATGCAGCAGCATGATAAACAATATCGATATTTTCCATAGCAAGAATTAATCTTTCTTTATCACGTATATCACCTATTAGAAATCTAAGATTTTTAAAATGACTGAATTCTTGTTTCATTTTAAAGGTTGTATCTTCATCATTGCTAAAAATACGAATAACTTTTGGTTTGTAATTTATAAGTTTTTTAACTATCTCACTGCCAATGGATCCTGTTCCACCTGTTACTAGTATTTTTTTATTTCTAAACACATTTTCAAGTTGTTTTTCCATAATTACTCACTCACAACAATTTTTAATTATCTTAGTAATATTTTCTATTTCATGATCTGGAATTGTTGGATAAAGAGGTAAGGTTAGTATCTTTTTTGATATCTCTTCAGTTATTGGTAAATCACCTTTTTTATATCCAAATTTTTCTTTATAAAGAGTCTTTAGATGAGCTGGTTCAAAATAAACCTTTGACATTATACCTTTTTTTTCTAACTGCTTTTGAATACTGTTTCTTGTTTTATTATCATTAAATTGTATTGTATACATTTGATAAACATGGTAATGATCAGCGGTTTCTCTTGGAGTTTTTATTGATTTAATATTTGATAAAGACTTGTTGTAATATTGTGCTTTGTTTCTTCTCATCTTGATTATCTTATCAATTTTTTTAAACTGTGAAAGAGCTAATGCAGCACTTATTGATGACATTCTATAGTTATAACCTAATTGTATGTAGTCAAGCTCTTTAATTGTTGAAAAATAATCCTCTTGTTTCTGTACTCGCCCATGTGATCTTATTAGTTTTAATTTTTGATATATCTCTTTTGAGTTTGTTGTTATTATTCCTCCTTCTCCAGCTGTAATAATTTTATTTTGACAGAAACTAAACATTCCAAGCTGTCCAAATGTCCCAATTTTTTTATTTTTTATTTTTGAGCCAAGTGATTCAGCTGCATCCTCAATTAAGATTATTTTATGATCTTCTGCAATTTCCTTTAGCTCTTTTATGTATTTGCAAGGTGCACCAGCATAGTGAATAGGAATTATCGCCCTGGTTTTTTTTGTAATTTTTTCTTTTACATCTTCAGGATCAAGTCCATATGAGTCATCTTCTATTTCTGCAAATACTGGTTTTGCATCTGTTAAAGCTACAACATTTGCAGTTGAAATAAAAGTAAAAGATGGAACAATTATTTCACCTTCTTTTATATCATTTGCAAGAAGTGATGCATGAAGAGCTGATGTTCCAGAGTTAAATGCAACGCTATATTTTTGATCTACATATTCTGAGATTTTTTCTTCCAGTTTTTCTATCTCAGGACCTGTTGCCCAGTAGCTTCCTCTTTTAATTACTTTTGATACTGATTCAATATCTTTTTTATCCCAGTAGATTTTAAACAATGGTATTTTCCATTTCATTCTGTTATCTTCCTAATAATCTTTACAGGAATTCCATACGCAATTGTATTATCTGGTATGTCTTTGTTTACATAGCTATGAGCTCCGACAATTGAATTTTTACCAATTGTTATTCCAGGCATAATAGTACAATGAGTGCATATTTTTGCATTTTCTTTTATTGTTATTTTACCTTTTTTATTATCAATTGTTGAAATTGAATATAATGAGCAATGTGATCCGATTTGTACGTTTTTTTCAATTTTCACTCCATATTTTGCATTAATATATGTAAAGGCTCCAATGTCTGTTTTTTCTCCAAGTTTTAGATTATCTTTATGATGAACAAGGAAATGATATTTCGGATGAAGAATGCGTTCTTTAATTTCTGGTTGTTTCCAGTTTTTAAATCTTTCATCAGTCACAAATTTTCTCCTCCCTTTTTAATATGTTATTTGTTTCTGTATTAATTCTTCATTTAGTTTAATTTCTTTTAAAACTTTGACTATTTTTTCTGCTGATTTTCCATCTCCAAATTTATTCTTACATGTCTTTAATTTATTTCTAAAATCTTTATTTTTAAGAGCATAATCAACTGCCTTTAGTATTTCTGATTTTTTTGGTTCTACATCAATTATATTAATACTTCTGGTTCTTCCCTGTTGTCTTTTACCAATGTTTAGGACAGGTATTTTAAAAGATGGTGCCTCAATTATTCCACTGCTAGAGTTACCAAGCATTAAATCCGAGTTTTTCATTAAACTAAGATAGTCTTCATGAGCGAGATTTTTAAATATATTCATATAGTTTTTTTTCTCATATTTTTTTATTAATTTAATTAATTCTTGTCCACCTGCGTCACAGTTTGGATAAAGCATTATTGTTTGTTCTTGTAAAAAATCAAGAGCGTTTAATAGCTCTTTCATCTGAGATAGTCCCTTATCTTTTAGAGTTGTGATTGGATGTTGAACAATAATAAATGTTTTCTTTTCAGGATTTAAATTGTATTTTTTGAAAATTTCATTTTTTGATAATAATTTTTTATTTTTAATAGTGTCAATTGTTAATGCACCTACTATAAATATTCGTTTTTTTTCTTCACCCATTTTCTCTATTCTATTTGCATTTTCTTTAGTATGAGCAAAATGGATATGAGATATCTTTGTAATCGCATGTCTAATTGATTCATCAATTGTTCCACCTGAAACGTCTCCACCATTGATATGGGCGATTGGTATATTTTGATACATTGCTGAAACCGCTGCAGCAAATGATTCACTTCTATCTCCAAGTACAACCAATATATCAATATGTTTTTTATCAAAAAAATCTGAAAAATTTTTCACACCAGTTGAAAAATATTCAGTCATATCTTTAAGTGTATCACCTTTGAGCGTCATAGGGATTTTTACAGATTTTTTGAAATCTTTTTCAACAATTTTATAGGTATTTCCAAAATCAGATAACAGATGCATTCCTGTAATTATTGGAATTAACTCTAAATCTTTATCTTTTTTAACAGCGTTCATTAGTGGATATAGATATCCATATTCAGCACGAGTCCCTGTTACAATTCCAATTTTTCTCATATTTTTAACCATTACATTTTTTACCAGGTTGTCCAGCCGCCATCTATAACAAGTGTATGGCCTGTGATATAGGAAGCAGCATCTGATGCAAGAAATATTACTGGTCCTGCAACTTCTTCTGGTTTACCCATTCTACCCATTGGTGTTTTTTCACTATAGTTTTTTACAAATGTTTTAGAATGTTTATCATAAATTCCACCTAGACATACAACATTTACTCTGATACCATCTTTTGCATAGTATGTTGATAGATATTTTGTAAAAGCAATAATTCCTCCTTTTATCGCAGAATATGCTGCAGGCATTGTCTGATTTTTTTCATATATTCTAAAATCAGGTCCATTTAGTCCATATATAGAACTTAGATTTATGATGCTTCCATTTTTTTGTTTTTTCATTTGCTCAGCTATGTGCTGGCAACATAAAAAGTAGCCATTAAGATGCATGTCAATGTTTTTCTGCCAGGATTCGTATTTAATATTTTCAAATTTTGTTGACCAATTCTTTGTACGTGGATATGCAGAGTTTACCCATATGTCAATTTTTTTATCTTTGTTAATTATCTTTTTTATAGTTGCTTTTATTGATTTTTGATCTGTTATGTCTAACTCTATGAAATTCAGATTCTTGTTTTGTTTTTCAATATTTTTTCCAGTTTTACCGTCAATATCTGCAATATATACCTTTGCTCCTGCTTGTGCAAGTCCAATTGATATTTCCTTACCAATTAATCCTGCGCCACCTGTAACAACTGCTATTTTGTTAATTAGTGAAAATTGTTTCATATAGTTTTTTTCAGTCAAATTTAAACACTCCTTTTTTTAATAAAAATTCAACAAATTCAAAATCTAATTCATTGTCAATATCTATGCTAGTAAGAGCGGGCATTTCATATATTATTGTTTTATCTGAATGAATGGTTTTTGTTTTCATTAAAAAATCTCTCTTGTAAATATAGATTGAAGCATTCATTTCATAAACTGGTTTTGCATCTTGCCTGCAGACAACATCGCTTTGTTTA
>CAZVNH010000238.1:0-4592 GCA_964628575.1 uncultured Thermoplasmatales archaeon
CTCCAACTTTATCAACTAATGTCTCTACGGGCAATCTCCAATATTCCAAGAATCCTTTTGTATCATCATCATTTTCATAGATTATATTTTCCTGGATAAAACATAAGATGAAGTTTGCTGTTTTTAACTCATTATAATTTCTACTATCAGTTAATTCTTTTAAATCTAAAGCTAAATCAATAATTACTCTTTCATTTGAAGTTACATATGCGGCCATTGTTTCATAAGAACGTTTATCCTTTTGAGGTGCTCTATTTAATGATGAATTATTATATTGGTTATATATATAAACTGGTATTTTTGCTGTTAAACTCCAATCTTTATTATCATATCTCCATCTAAATGTTTTATCATAGGTTTCTGAGCTAATATCTATGGAACAAGGATATTCAACTGTGAAATATAACTCTCCATAACTTCCTTTAGAAATTCCTTCAATAATATTTTTATTTTCAATTATAGTAGATGTTGCATCAAAAGATCCTGAATCTTTAATTGAATTTTCTTCGTTATTAAATCTTATATCAAGAGTTTTTTGACCACTGACAGGATTAATATCAACAATATCATCTTCACCAAAGAAATCATAATCATACATTGTAACAGAAATATCTGAATATATTTCAGTAGTATCATCAGGAATATCATAAGATACTTCATAATTTAATTCTTTTAATTCATTTAACCGAACATACCAATAATTACCATTGTTATCAACACTTTCTTCAATATCGTTATCAATCCCTAATGAAACATCAAAATAAACTTGAGCCCATCTTAAAAAGTCAATTCTTTTTATAACTTTAAATTTATCAATTCTAAATGTTATTGATAGATCAACTAATGGATTGATATCAGAATTATCGCCAAATCCATCAGAATCAGAATCATACCATTCATTAGGATCATTTGGAAAAACATCACTGTTATCTCCGATTCTATCACCATCTGAATCCATCCATTCATTCTGATCATCTGGAAAAGCATCAGGATTTAAACCTTCAGGATTATCACCATATCCATCATTATCTCTGTCATACCACTGAGATTCGTCTTCAGGAAATGCATCTTCTGTATCTGTAACGCCATCACCATCAAAATCAGGGGGGGATTCTATAGAGTCAGGATCAATATATGTAAAAATATTTAATATTATTAAAAAAATTAAAAGCGCAACGCTCAAAATTGTAATTAAAAGAATTATATTTTTTTTCATGGTTTTTATAATAATATTAATCATTAATATATAAATATTCTTTTATGGTCACCTTCATCTTCAATTACCCATTTCTCTTATTTATATATACTTAATTTTTATTTATACTTTCTTGGAAGATTTTCGAAAAAAATAATAATAAACTTAATAAAGAATATATTAATCTAAAAATAGGGATGAATAAATACTATAATAGAAACCAAGAAATTTGGGATTCAATATCTAAAAGTTTTGATAAAACAAGAAAAAAAACATGGCCTATTGTAATTGACTTTATAAAAGATCAACCATTTGATTTATTATTACTTGATATTGCTTGTGGAAATGGTAGACATTTACTACCAGCTGCTAAACATTATACAAAAGTAATCGGTATTGATATATCCAAAAATTTTTTAAAAATTATTGAAGAAAAACTCAAAAAAGAAAATATAAAAAATACAGATTTAATACATTCAGATGCAAGTAATATACCCTTAAGGAATAATACTATAGATATAGTGTTATTTATAGCAGCTTTACATAATATTAAGGGTAGGAAAAACCGTATTCATGTATTAAATGAATTAAAAAGGATAATAAAACCAGATGGTAAAGCGTTAATAAGTGTTTGGTCAAGAAAACAAGAAAAATTCAAAGATTACTTTTCTATAAAAGAAATAAATAATAATATTGAGTACGGTGATATAACTTTATTTTGGAAACAAGATGGATTAAATATCCCACGTTTTTACCATTTATACGATAAAAATGAGTTTATATCAGAAATCAAAGAAGCAGGATTAAAAATTGAAAAAATTAGTGCAGAAAAAATTGCTTCAAAAGAAAATATTGATAATTATTTTGTAATTGTAACAAAATAATTTATATGTTACTATCTAATCTTTCTTTCATCACTTATATTCATTTATTTAGAATTATCAACAGATTTTTTAATATATAATTTTCCAGTAATAAGCTTAAAAAAAACTCTTGTTAAGCAAATACAAGTTTCTTTTAAAGCTCTTAAAATCGATACATCTTTACTTTTTATAGCATGAAAAAGACATGCTTCCATACATATCATACATGATTTACATTTTCTATAATCTATATGTATATCATCATTAATTGCATTATATGGACAAACATTTTTACATTTTCCACATCGATTACATTTATTTGTAATTATAGGCTCGGTTCTCATTAAATCCATTAAGATTTTATATGTTCGTTTTTCTTCGGTTGTTCCTTTTAATAATGCAGCAAAATCCATTCCCAAGTCAAAAAATTTATACTTAATCTTTTTAATATTTGAAAGTGGAAACTGGAATTTTCTACTTACTTTTTTAATATTTTCTCCATAAATTTTACTGTAATTAATTTTACCTAAGCCTTTTTCTTCTGCGATTTTTATATGATCGATTTTATATGGATTTATTCCCATAATTTTACACGCTGTCGCATCAGCAGTTACAATATCTTTACTAGCAATTATTAAATCCATTTTTATTGAATTTCCACCAACAGGTCCTGCCCCCTCCATTCCATAACTTCCATCTATAACAGTTAAATAAGGTGTAAAAGCAATGTTTATATCAACAATACCCTGATGTAAAAATTTCATTCCTTTTCTATGTAATTTTATCTTTTCATTCCTATATTGAATTCCTTTCATATTTTTTAATCCAAGTGAAACACCAGTTAGAACATGAGTTTTCATTACAGGTACAGAGATTATTTTATCAAAATTTGTTAGATCTTCTGGAATGATGATTTCTTTAATAAAATCTCCATTTACCTTAATTTTTTTAGGTCTGCATCTATTAAAATCAATAAAATCTATATTTTTCTCTTCGCAAACTTCTTTTAAACCACTCATAGAATAAGTTTTTAGTGTATCACATCCAACCATAGAACTTTCACCAACAAAAGGATTTCCACCATGCTTTCGGATAATATCTATCAATGCACGAACAACATCAGGATTAGTACATGCCCTTCTGTATTTAGAAACATCAAGAGTTAGATTTGGTTTTATCAAAATTTTTCCTTTTAAATCCACATCAATTTTATTTATCGCATCAATTGTTGCATTGTATATGTTCTCATTTTTTATTACTGATACTTCGCTCATAGTTTATCTCATGGTTTTTATTTATCATTAAATGAAATTTTTAGAGAAGAATATATAAAAATATTTAAAATTATTGGAATTGCTTATATTATTACATCATTCTAAATATGTATTTTTTAAGTTACTTTGATTTAATTTGAGTTAAATAGCTTACAATAATTAATACAAATATCGCAATTCCAATTGCCCAAATAGCCGGTAAAAATCCATAAGATGGTAGTATTTTATATTGAAACAAAAATATTGACAATTCACCAATTAAAATACTAGATATACATCCATATTTTGTTGCTTTTTCCCAGTAAAGAGCTGCTATTACCGTAGGACATAAAACAGCAAGTCCAGAAAAAGAAGTTGAAACCAGAGTACCCATAATTCCAACTTTTGGATTATACCCAGCAATTACAAAAATAATTGCAAATAAAGCAAGAATTACAATCATTATTTTCCCAATGTTAATTTCTGATAATTTTTTCTTTTTAAATGGAATATCTCGAGATAACATTGTTGAAAGAGATAAAAGCTGAGAATCTGCAGTTGACATTAATGCTGCAAGGGCTCCAACCATTACTAAACCATAAATTGAAGGAGCATATTGTTCTACCATCATTGGAAGAACCATATCTTCCTGTCCTTTAGCAATAGATAAATCAGTTCCATGTGCCCATACACCTATTAATACAGGAAATAAAAACAAAAAAGATACAATTATTGGATACATAATCATTGAATATTTAAGTGATTTTTCGTTTTTAGCTGTATAAAACCTTGAAAATAATTGTGGAAACATAGGATCTGCAAAAATCCATAAAAGCATAAATGAAAACCATAACTGAGGAAGAAAATAACTATTGTCTCCAGGACGATTAAATAAATCAGGATTAGTAGAATATGCAGCAGTGTTTGCTGCTTCAAAACCTCCTAAATTAACTGCAATGATAATAAAAGCAAATGTCATAGCAGTAATCATAATAATTCCTTGTATTACATCAGTCCAACCAGAACCACGCATTCCTCCAATTAAAACATATATCATAATAATAATCATTGTTACAATAGCACCAACCTGCCAAACAACATCAGTCATTGATTGAATAAGTAGACCAGCACCAATTGCCTGAGTTGCAAGATATGGAATTGTAAAAATAACCATTACACTCATAAAAAGTAGTCGAAGAGTCTGACTATTAAATCTATCGCCAATCAATTCTGGAGGTGTGATATATCCTTTTTCTTTTCCTGCTCTACAAACTTTTCTAC
>CAZVNH010000239.1:0-4590 GCA_964628575.1 uncultured Thermoplasmatales archaeon
CTTCAAAGCAGATATATTAATACATTATACAGGTAGCATTCCTGCAAAAATGCAATGGCCAACTCTTGTCTGGCATGAAGGTGAAAACATATTTTCTACTTATACAGTAATGAAAGCATATAGATATTCAATGGATGCAGATGAAGATATCGAAGAGATAACAGTGTGGCCACATCAAGTTCATTTCTGTGATTATTTACGCTTTGAGGTAACAATACATATACCTCAAGAAAACAGTTTTCAGGCTAGACATGGAGAGTTCAGCTTTAATATAGATGTTGAACAATGGAACGATGAATGTAATGGTCAACAAACTGGTGGAAATAACTGTATTCAGATATATAAAACATTAGTTGGAGCATTTACAAATCCCACTAATGGATGTGATTTAACATCAGGTTCTACAGATCAAATTGCATTAAACGCTCCATGGCCAACTAAATTTGCATTAGAAATATGTGTAGTTAACTGTGGAGAGGAGGATTTAACAGATGTTGTTGTAACTGATACTCTTGGAGATGCATTTGAGTTTATTGGAGATACCTCCTGGTTAACAATTAATGATAATGATTTTTCATTTACGATACCAGTTCTATCTGCAGGTGATGCAACATGTGTTACAATCGAGATTCAAACAGTTGAGTATGAAACTGGTATTTATCACCCAGTAACTAATTGTCTTATACCAATATGGCCAGAGGATGGAACAGTATATACGGGTATAAGCGGTAGAACTTATTTAATAGAAAATCCAGTCAATAACCCATTTTATTGTATTAAATATGAAACAATAGGTGAAGGGATTAAAGAAGGTCAATATGATATCTTTGAGTTTACTTTCGATGAAGATCCTGGTTCTTATCAAATAGATATTAAACTTAAAAAAGGAGGGCCTCCACCTAAAGTAACATATGTATCAGTTCAAAACGTTGGTGATATTGTATCTCTTAACGGTTGGACTGTTGAATTCTTAGAAATAGTTGATAATCTAGATGGAACATGTACATATAGAATTAAAGTAACTAACAATAACAATCATGCTTGTAGTCATGTAGCATTCAGAATACCTTGTGGATTACCACCTGATTTAGAATTTAACAGCGGGGCAACAGTTGTTGTCGCTGATACATCATGTGGACCTCTTTCGGCAACAACTGAAGGAATTACCCTTGGTATATGTTGTGTATCAAATGGTATTGGAACACTTGTACCTGCACCACCTGTTACAACACCTGTTGTCCAAGACGATTGCGAAGGATAAAAAAGCTATTAGTTTTTAATTAAATCTCTTTTCCCAAACATATATACAATATATTCATAATTCATATAAATATGTTAAAAGGTAAAACTGCAATAATAACAGGAGCATCAAGAGGAATAGGAAAAGCAATAGCAATAAAATATGCTGAATATGGTGCATTTGTTGGAATTAATTATCTATCAAATGATAAACAAGCAATAGATACATTAAAAAACGTTGAAAAAGCAGGTGGAGATGGAATACTGCTTAAAGGAGACATTTCAAAACCTGAACAAGTTGAAAAGATTATTAATGATTTTTTAAAAAAAACAGATAATATTGATGTTTTAGTAAACAACGCTGGAATATATATCAGAAATAAATTAAATGAAATAACATATGAAAAATGGAATAAAGTAATTGAAACAAACCTATCAAGCTGTTTTTATCTCTCTAAAAAAGTAATACAACACATGAAAGAAAATAGTTGCATTATTTTTATATCATCGCAAATAGCATTTAGAGGAACACCACATGGGTTAGATTATGCATCAACAAAAGCAGGTATGCTAGGTATGATGAGAAGCCTTGCATTGGAATTTTCAGATAAAAAAATAAGAGTAAATGCAATAGCACCAGGAATAATAGATACAGATATAATTTCAAACTATACAAGAGAAATGAAACAAAAAAGAGCACAAGAAATACCTTTAAAAAGAATAGGAACACCTGAAGATATTGCAAATACTTGTCTATTTTTAGCATCAGATATGTCTTCCTATATTACAGGTGAAACTATTAATGTAAATGGTGGATATTACATACATTAACACCCCTAAATTTTTAAGTAGCTTATATATTAATATTACAAATAAAACAGGGAGAGGAAAAAAAATGAAGAAAAAAACAATTATTTTAATAACATTAATAATAGGTGCTTTTTTAATAATGCCAAACACAAGTATTGGCCAAAAAGTAGATAAAAAGAATAATACAATTGACAATTTTACATTATCAAATGATAGTGATTTAACAGGTGATGTAGGTTGGTATACATCAATAGCTCTTGATAGTAATAACCTGCCTCATATCAGCTATTATGATTATGATAAAAAAGATCTAAAACATGCATACTACATAGGTACACAATGGAATATTCAAACAGTAGATTCTCAAGGAGATATAGGATGGTATACATCAATTGCAATAGATACAGATGATAATATTCATATTAGCTACTGTGATTATACAAATAAAAACCTGAAATATGCACTTTATAAAGATAACACCTGGAATATTGAAACAGTAGATAATGGAAAAACCACTGGATATTTTACATCTATTGCACTTGATAGCAATAACTTGCCTCATATTAGTTATTGTGATTATGGATTTAGATATCTTAGATATGCACATTTTAATGGTAATATATGGTTGAAAAAAACAGTGGATAATTCAGGATATATCGGATTTAATTATTACACAGGAGACACCACATCAATTGCTATTGATAGTAATGATAATCCACATATAAGCTACTGTGACATGGAAAATTGGGATTTAAAATATGCATATTATAATGGCCTTATTTGGACTAAAAAAACAGTAGATTCTTATGAACATTCTGGTCAATATTCATCTATTGTTTTAGATTCAGAGGATAATCCACATATTGCATATGGAGCTTTATGGAATGATTTTGACCTTAAATATGCAAAATGGACTGGTAATAGTTGGGATATTGAAAATGTTGATACAGATGGTGATATTAGAAAATGGATATCTGTTAAACTGTATAACGATCAGCCTCATATAACCTACTATGATTATACAGTTGGAGACTTAAAATACGCATATAAAGAAGATGATAACTGGATTCTTGAAACAATTGATTCATCAGAAACCATTGGTTGTTTCAATTCACTTACAATTCAAGAAAATGGAATGAAACATGTAAGCTATTACGACTGGGGATACCAAGGTCTTAAATATGCAAAAAATGAAAATGAAAACTGGAATATTGAAACAATTGAATCTGCTGAAAAAATAGATACCTTAGACCAAAAACAAGTTGAATGCTGCGGTGTTGCATGGGGAATATTTGAAGGAACAGATATAGCTCAATCGTTTGTTCCAACAATGAAATTATTAACACAAGTAGAGCTTCTTATTGTTAGAAGATATAATCCAACTGGTTTAACAATATCAATAAGAGACGATCTTAATGGAGAAGACCTATCATCAATATATCTTTCTGGTGAAGAAATAGCAGAAGACATGTCATGGAAAATCTTTAATTTCCCAGATATAGAAGTAATCCCTGGTGAAACATATTACATTGTAGGATCAGCAGTTGGAACAGATACTTCTGATGATACTATTTGGTGGTATTTTGATATGAATGATAAATATATTGATGGATGTCCTTGGAAAAAATCAAATACTTGGAAAGAACTAACATATAGTCAATATCCAGATATGGACTTTGGATTCAAAACCTATGGAGCAGAAACAAATCCCCCAGATAAACCAATTATCACAGGGCCTACTAAAGGTAAAGCAGGAGAAACATATACATATCATATACAGGGCTCAGATCCCGACAATGATGATATATATTATTACATAGACTGGGGAGATGAAAACACTGAACTATCTGGACCATACTCATCAGGTTATGAAGCATTAGTAGATCATAAATGGCAAGAAAAAGATACATATACAATTAAAGTAAAAACAAAAGATATTTATGGAGCAGAAAGTGATTGGGAGGAGCTAATAGTTCAAATGCCAAGAGAAAGACAAAAAATTGAGATATTTACTAATGAAATAATTAATAATTTATTTCACTTTTTTATCTTCCTTAGTTTATAAAATATTACTATGATATTAATGAATATTTAATTGTAATTAATCAGCTATACAATTATATTATTTTTTTAAAAAATATTTAATAAATTCAAATTTAGCATTGAAAAGGTTTTTATTCTCAAATTATATTTTATAATCTAATTTTTTTAGGGAGGAAAAAAATGTATAGGAAGAATATTGTGATTTTAGTATGCACGCTGATGATTTTCAGTGGAGTGATACCTGCAATGGGAATAAATATTAAAAATGAAAGAAAAAAAACATCAATTTATGATGATACAATACCACCTAAAGTAGTAATTCAAGAACCACCTGACGGAAGTGTTGTTAGTAATCCTGATATTACAATTGTTGGATATATTCAGGATAATGTTGCAGTAAACTCGATTGGAGCAAAACATAAATGGGATGGTGGTGAAACACAGACTTCAAGTACCATTGAACCAACAGAATATTTTCCATTTGAATGGGATTTTGAG
>CAZVNH010000240.1:0-4581 GCA_964628575.1 uncultured Thermoplasmatales archaeon
GTAATATAGATACTAATATATGAACCTGCCTATTTGTTATTTTCATTTTTCATTCCTCAAGTTCTTTTCTTTTCGCCCGCATATGATTATTAATAATGTAGTACATAATATGCGTTTTTTATAAAAACCGATACAGAACGAGATTTGCACCCTTCAAGTAGATATTTTTTACAATTCTTATCTTTATACTTTATTCTTATATTTATTAATTGCATCATAATCTGGGTTTAAAAATTCTCGTAACCAGGGTCTCATTAAATAGCAATGGTAGTGACTAGATTCTTCAGTAGTATATTCATGAGCATTACCAAACGAATAATCAGAATCTGGTATTACCCAATCTAAAGTTCTTTTTTTGGATACTTTTTCAAGTTCTGTTTTCACGTTGGGTCCCACAAATATTTTAAAATCAGGCAAACATTCTTTAACAATCTCTAACCATCTTAAAGTTGCTTTCACATTCCAGTGAATAGGCCAGCCATGATAATGTATATCTGCTCCGTTTCCGATACTATGTGTTAATCCAGGATGTCCATTATCTCCATTTTTGGTTACTGGATCCACATTAACTTCATTATTACTTGATAAATCTACTAATATAGTCACCAACCCATATTCATCATATACTATCTTAGATGCTATTTTAATGACATCTTGAGTAATTTTAACTAAATATTTATTATCATGAAGTCTTTTAAATTGCAACCACATTTCTAATTTACAATATTCAGTATCGCCCTCCCATTCGATAAGTGCTAATGGATCAATTTCTGGCTCAGGTTCAGGAACTGGTTCTGGCTCAATAACAGGAGGATCTGGATCAGGAATTGGTTCTGGTTCAACTTCTGGTGGTTCAGGTTCAGGTTCAGAAACTGGTTCTGGCTCAGGAGTAGGCGGAACCGGAGTCGGAATAGGGATTGGGGTAGGAATAGGTTTTGACTTCTCTTTTTTCTTTTTATCAGACAATTTTTTAAAAGTAAACACTAGACCAGCTAACACAATTAATACAATAATCACATTCATTTTTATAGTACCTCCTTACAAATTTCTTATATATTCTCTCCTTTTAAATTTTTCTATAAACTCATCTAAATTTTCTTGTATTCGTTCTAAATCATAATCATCATTTTCAAACTTTTGTTTTTTTCTAAATATAGTTCTTACTCGATATTTTTCTCTTGGTTTATTATCTTTATCTACGAAGAAATTAGAATCAACTTCTTCAACTTTAATAACTTCTATATTTATAGTTGGTATCTCTTCCTTATCTATAAATGGAGTTCCTTCGTATAGAACATAATCACCAATTTCAATCGTCTTCATGTTACCACTCCTTTTGAGCAACTCTTTTTTTCCGTTCCATTGAAAGTTGCGCTCTTAGTTTTGAAATACATGGGTGTTTTATTCTTCCAGTGCGAAAACCAGTACCAGTCAAATAGTTCATAACAACTTTGATTTTATCTTTGCTGGCGGACGAAATGCCCCCCAAGTATTTTCTTAGTTGAGCACAACACCATTCCGGTTTATCTTTCCAATTCCCAAGCAAGGACTTTCTAACAATTTGCCAGGCAGGAGATTTAACTAAAATATTTTTTGGATTTGTATCACTCATTTGTTTGACCTCACAAAAAAATTATTAATCTAACAAAACAACATTTTTATAAGTATCTTCTAACCATACTAGTTGCCACTTAATCACTTTCTCATATATTCTATATTTATTAGCAAGTCCAGCTCCAAGTTTAGATATTAAGAAAGTCTTATTTGGATTTTCCCTTACCAAACTTTCCATTTTATCTATTTCATCAAGAAATATAGAATAATATTCATCTAGTTTATAAAAACTACAATCTCTATTATTTGGATACTTCTTGGTGATAAATCCATATGTATTAGGTTCATCCCTCAAAATAGCCGCTCCACCTTTTCCTTTTCGTATGGTATTATCACCAAATACAAAAATCATATTTGGATTAGATCTCAAAAATTCAGCCGTTATTATTTTAGGTATTTTCATATATATAATCTCTTAGATATGTGGCATAGTATTAATTATGGCATATAGCTCTTGTTTGCAACTCAAATGTGTCATAAAATCACCATAAAGTGAGCTGATAAAACACTTATCAATATACCATAAAACAGCAATACCTTCTATACATCCTTTTTTAATATCATCATAATGCTTAAATAGACCATCACTCATAAAACCACAATAATTCCTTGCTGCTTGAATATCATTCTGTGTGAAACCTTTTTCTTCTGCTGCTTTATCAATTTCATGCACAATGTTATCTAAACCAGAAAGACTGGCATCACAGATTAATGATATAAATAATGGCCACCCATGCATTTGATATTTTCTAACAATCAACGGACTCCAATTCTTATCAAGCAATCTTGTGGAAGTTGAACTATCATCTCTGACCATTCCCTCATTAGCTATTACACCCATGTTTTGAGATTTATGTTTCCCAACCGGATCTTGTTTCGGCACTAAATCTGGTTCAATAAAACCAGCAGCTTTTCTTGCTTCGCTTTTCATTTATTACTCCTTCACTTTTATATTTTGTTCCTCTATTTCAAACATAACATCCATGCCATTATATTCTTTTATTTTATCCAATTTAGCTAACTCTTTCCACATCTTAATTCTTCTTTGTTGTTCTTCCTCACCTATCATATCTAAATCATAGGGATTTCGATCATCTTGACCAAGAGAATATTTCTCATATACCATCAATGCTATACATTGCCACATAACCATAGCAAGATGATGGCAGTTACTTTCATCGTCACGAATTTCTCCACGTAACCATTTTGATAAATGTCTTTTTAATGGCCCAATGACATTCTTTTTCCACGCAAGTCCTTTACGCCAATTATCATCATCATATTTTTTGCATCCATATGTATAAACTAGAGCAAGTTCATCAATTGCCCACTCTGGAATTAAATCATGTCTATTCTTGCCTTCGCTAAATCTTGCAGCAACTTCTTTTCCTAGTTGTGCTTCTTCTTTCTCATTTCTCTTATATTCTCCAAGTGTTACTTTTGAGCTTGTAGACATTGTTTTCTCCTTATAATATCTTTAGACCATAGTCTTTTAAATATAAAACAAGGTAATGGGAAAAAGGAATGCTTATACTCCAAAGTACATCATATAATTTTCCCTCTACTATTTCTCTTTTAGTGATAAAATGAATAATCTTACTAATCATTTTTATCTCCTTATAATGAATGTGAGTATGTAAAATGCTCACTAATCATTTCACATGCTTCCTCCACGTTTCCACACCAAACAGTTACTGCCATTTGTACAAAAGGATGCTGACATTTAAAATCTTTTAAATCATCAGCAAAGGCAATTACTGTTTTTTCTGGATGTAAATAATACCATGCCAATTCAAAAAAGGATCCAAGCAATGGTTTATTCGGATCATATTGATTCATATTAACTAAACCAATATTAGATTCTAATACATATGTTAAATCTTTTGGGGGTAGTATATTCATTCCACCAGCCATTCTTCCGCTTCCAACTTCATATGATTTTCGTTCTAAAACCCCTTTACTGAATGGATTTGAACATGGATCAATTATTCGCTTATGTTCATCATGTAAAAAATAATCTCGGACAAATTTTCTCCACTCATAAGATTCTGGAGACTTTCCTGAAATTTGTCCCACTAAATAAATTATATCCATCCTATTCTCCTTTTCTATGTGTTTCAGTTTCAAAGTGTAAATCATTAATAAGACAAGCAATAAACAAATCTCGATTATCATTTTCTCCTACAAAAGTTATTGCTTCCTTATGTATTTCTTCTATTTGTACATTTATCATATCAAGTTCTTTATTTAATTGTTCTTTTTTCTTTTTTAATTTTTCCTTTTCTTTCGCAAGTTTAAATAATCTACTCATTCTGTTTTCCTTTTATTAATTTTTCTAGCATTTCTCTGATCTTGCTTTTAATATCAGTACTAATCATCATAGATATTACATCTGATACTTCTTCCAAAAAAGCTTCATCTGGATTTGATAATAAATCAGATTTATTTTCTGGAATAATTTCCAACACAGAATCAAATTTTGATTCTACAAGAACATTCTCTCCATGCTCATCGTAAAATGTAAGTCCAACTTTTAGTTTACTTCCCATTCTATTCTCTCCTTCTATACCAAATAAATATTATTTGGGTCTTTCCTACACTTTTTCACAAACGTTTTTAATGTATCTTCAGTTCCACCCCTCTCTCGTTTCAAAACTTCTTCAGTTCCATCTTCTGGATGCATTACACAAGCAATAATAATATCAGAGGTCATTGCTATATCCCTATTACGTATAAAAGGGGCACCACGCTGAAACCTTTTATAGTTTGGATAGAATATAACAATTGGTATACCCTCGGATTTTGCAAGCTGCTCAGCATATCTATCTGCGCCTTTTTCACACCCTCCAGAACATATCCAATCCCCATCTTCATATATTTTATCAAACACCTCTCGTACTTTCTGGAATGACATTGGGGTATTCCTCTTGCGAGTTCCTACTATTCCTATTCTTTTCACGATATACC
>CAZVNH010000241.1:0-1617 GCA_964628575.1 uncultured Thermoplasmatales archaeon
TGATAAGGATGAGGAAAAATAACAAATAGACAATCAATGCCATTGTTTATATTATCTGTTCCAAAATATCCAGCTTTTATTTTTACTGTACCAGTTTCTACAGATATGTTAATTGCATCTAAAATTATTTTAGTTTCATTATCTAAAATAGTATCTCTATATTTATTTAAAAGTCTGTATATTGTGGATGGATCTTTTAATCTATAGACAATTTCTCTTCCAGTTAAATTTTTAAATAAAATTTTTGGTTTTTTCATTCTATATACTATCTTTTTATTTTTAGGTGCAATTTCAATGATATTATTTTCTAAAAGGTTTTTTATATGAACATTTATAGTTGCTGGTGATTTATCTAATAATTTACACATTTCACGTTGAGAAGCAGCAATGTTATAAAGAATGATTATAATTATATTTCTTGTAATTTTTTTTCTTAAAAAATTAAAAAAGATTTTATCATCATTAGATATTTTTTGATTAATATAAAATCTTAGATATCCATCTTTTCTTTTTTGTGTAATGTATCCGTTTTTTTCAAATTTTTTTATATGATATTTTAGATTACAAGTATTTTCCTGAAGTTTTCTTGATAGTTCTCTGAGATGAATTCCTGGGTGTTTTAGAATATAGAGGTATATTTTTCTTCTTGTTTCATTTTCAAGAATATTTATAGTCCCCATATCTAAACAATTATATTTTATAGTTTAAATAAATTATGTTATTTTAAAAACAAATTTTTTTTTTCTAAATAATGACAGCAAAATAATATTCAGATTTTGATTATTTAAGTTAATTTCGTTTATTGTTAAATAAAGCTTATAAATTTTGAGTAATCTATATTATAAACTTTATAAAAATAGGTGAAATTAAATGAGAAAGAAAATAATTAGCATATATTTGATAGTATTATTTATTGGAGCTAGTTTTATTCCAATAGTAGTTGGAAATAATTTAGACGACATAATTGATCAAGAATGTCCACCAGGAAATTCTTTAATGATAGGTGTTTCAATGGGCAATACAAATGCTCAATCTTTTATTCCTCAACAATCTCCGCTTACAAAAGTTGAAATATGGATGTATAAATCTACAGGTAATCCTGGAGATTTTATTGTAAGTATTAGATCAAATCTTGATGGAAGTGATTTAACAAGTATTACTAAAAGTCAAAATCAAATCGGAGGTCTTCCTATCCATTGGGAAGAGTTTGATTTTTCTGATATAAGTGTAAATATTGGATCTACTTATTATATTGTTTTTAGTGGACCAGATACAGGCGATTACTCTGATATTTATGTTGTAAAAGGTCATAGTGAAGGAACTAATGCTTATCCTTATGGTACAACTTGGATTTTAAATGATGAATGGGAGGAGAGCACAGGAGATATATCTTTCAGAACATATACTAGTGGACCACCACAAAATCAACCCCCAAATGAACCCTATAATCCTAACCCTTCAAATCATGCAGTTGATCAAAGTCGTTATGTTGATATTAGTTGGAGCTGTATTGATCCAGATAATGATCCAATAACTTATGATATATATTTTGGAACAAGTAGTAATCCACCATTAGTAAAGAGCGGTCATACAAGTACAAGTTATGATCCAGGAACT
>CAZVNH010000241.1:1717-4568 GCA_964628575.1 uncultured Thermoplasmatales archaeon
GGGACTTCACAACAGGAAATCAACCCAACGATCCACCATATACACCAAGTAATCCCAATCCATCAAACCATGCTACAGATATAAGTATAAATGTAGATCTCAGCTGGTCTGGTGGAGATCCAGATGGAGATCCTGTCACTTACGATATCTATTTAGGAACAAGTAATAATCCACCATTAGTAAAGAGCGGTCATACAAGTACAAGTTATGATCCAGGAACTCTATCATATTCCACAAAATACTACTGGAAAATAGTAGCACATGATGACCATGGACATACAACATCCGGACCAGTATGGGACTTCACAACAGGAAATCAACCCAACGATCCACCATATACACCAAGTAATCCTTCACCAGGAAATGGAGAAAATAACATTGATATAAATATATACTTAAGTTGGGTAGGTGGTGATCCAAATCCGGATGATGTTGTTACATATGATGTATATTTTGGTACAAATACTAATAATCTAGATTTGGTATCAAATGAACAATCAAGTAAAGTATATAATCCAGGTTCTCTTGAATTTGAAAAAACATATTATTGGAAAATTGTAGCAGAAGATAATCACGGTGATTCAACAGAAGGTGATGTATGGCATTTTACAACAGAAGTATGGAATTGTACTGCTCTTCCAAATTTTTATTTTCCAAGAGCCACTGAAACTAAAGTTGATAAATTAAAGTTAAATGCATTTATTCCTTTTCCATGGGATCTTGAAGAAGCTGTGTATCCAAATTATGGTTTTAGTTCATCAAGTGATAAATATCATAAAACTGCAGAATCATGGTTATATAATGAGCATTACGGAGCTACAGAACCACTTACTGGCGTGGGAATACCTGAATCATATTTTCTTGAAACAAATGTTGGACATAAGTATACTTTTCCATCTTGTGGTAATGATGATGAATGGACTCCTGCATGTAGAGTACATATAAGTGGAGAGTACGGTATGGACGGCCTCTCAGGATTTCTACAAACAAGCTATTTAGGAAGAGCAGATATTCTCATATCTCTTGTAATTGTACATGAAGGGTTACCAATATTTGGTGTAAAAGAATATAAAATTGATAGCTATGGTATCGGCCCTATTGAAGATAGCTGGTCAAATATCAAAGATAGTTTTTCAATTCAAACCAATGAAGATATCTATTTCCAATATGGAGAAACCTATTCTTTTTATCTTAAAGCCAAGGCTTCTATATTTATTACTTCTCAGGGGTTGCCTGGTGTAAGTTGGTTACCAATTATACCAAGTGCATCAGGTTGGGCTCTTGCTTCTATTGGTGCAAAATATAATAACATTCAATTAATTTGGCAGGATGACTTTACATTACCATTAAAAGGAGGTGGAAATCTTCCACCTACGATACCTGATCAAGGTCATGGATCATCTGGAATGGTAAACGAGGAACATACTTTCCATTCAAATGGTTCAACTGATCCAGATGGAGATCAAATATTCTATAAATGGCATTGGGATGACGGAACTACGAGCGAATGGCTTGGACCATATCCATCAGGTAACTCGGTAACTACAACCCATACATATACTAAACCAGGTGTATATAATATCAAATTAGAGGCAAAAGATACTTATGATGCTTGGTCTGGCCTCTCAATTGATTCATTTAATGGAATGATTTATCCTGAAGGAAAAATAATTGTTAATAAACCAACTATTAATGATGTATGGCGCCAAGGTGAAACATACGATATTACTTGGAGCAGTAGTGGATTCTCAGGAGATTTAGTAAAAATTGTATTATATCAAGGAGATGGTCAAAATAATTATGAGCATTATAGAGATATTACATCAGATTTAACTCAAAATGATGGGAGCTATTCTTGGAATGTTGGTTCTGACATTGCAGTAGGAAGTGATTATATAATTGCTATATATGATTTAACTAATGCAGCAAATTGTAGTAAAGTGTTTTCTATTACAGAAAATCAAGGACCAAATAAACCAACAAAACCATCAGGTCCAACAAGTAGTATGGTTGGAATAGAATGTTCATTTTCAGCAACTTCTACAGATCCTGAAGGAGGTCAGATAAAGTACGGTTGGGACTGGGATGGCGACAAAGTTATAGATGAATGGGATCCTGAATCTGGTTATTATTCTTCTGGAACAGAATCAACTTTATCGCATTCATGGAATAAAAAAGCTACATATAATATACGAGTTAAATCAAAAGATAAAGATGGAAAAGAAAGTCCTTGGTCAGATCCATTAAGTATTGAGATAATGAATAATGAACCTAATAAACCTGATAGACCTTATGGAACATCATCAGGTAATTATGGGACTAAATATCCATATTCAACATTAACTACTGATAACGATGCTCATAGAGTAAAATATTGTTTTGATTGGGGGGATGGGACATCAACTTGGACAGAATTCTATAACTCTGGAGAAATAGTAAGTGAATCACATACATGGAATGCACAAGGAGATTTTAACATCAAGGTTAAGGCACAAGATGAATATGGTGAAGAAAGTCTCTGGTCAGATCCATTAGTTGTTAGCATGCCAAAGGATAGAGTAATTAATAGATCGATTCTACAACTTTTAGAAAACCTTTTACAACGCTTCCCAGCATTATTTCAATTATTTCAACGATTCCTAAATATATAAAATAAACATAACAATCAACCTTCTTCTTTTTTATATATCAATAAAAAATATTATGTAACAATATCTTTAAGCCTGCCAGTATCTATTGCTTTTTTAATCTCCATTGCAATTCTTTCACCATATGAAATACTATCACCATAAAGATATCCAGAATGAGGTGTAAATCGAGTAAGTGGACTTCCGGGTATTCTCATAGATAC
>CAZVNH010000242.1:0-4546 GCA_964628575.1 uncultured Thermoplasmatales archaeon
TTTCAACATCAATAATACTTGGAACTGGTAGAGCTATTGGTGAGACAATGGCAGTTCTTATGATAATGCAGCTTGTTGTAAAAATTCCGACATCTGTTTTTGATCAGACAACTACTATGACTGGAATTATTGCACTTGACTTTATGTGGGCATATGATTTCGATCTGACTAGACATGCAATTTTTGCGATTGCAACAATTCTTTTTGTTATGGTTTTTACTTTAAATATCATTATTTTTATGATGCAAAGGGAGAAAAAATATAACAAAAAAAGATTACAAAACATTTTTTCAAAAATAATTATTATTCCATCCATTTTTAGAAAAAATATAAAACAAAAAAACAAAGATATTGAATTAAAAAATTTAAATAATAAAGATGAAATTATTTCAGAGGATTCTGGTAAAGTAAATATCGAATATCAAAATAGTATTCCCTCTTATTCTATTAATACTAAAAAAGATGATGATAAAGCAGTTTTAAAAGAGTCATATATGAAATATGCTAGGAAGTCAATGCGATTTATTTTAATAAAAGAAAAAATTATTTTTATATTTTTAATTATCGCAGCTATTATAGGTACAGCTTTTTTAATTCTTATTTTTGAAAACGTAATGGTTGAGGGAGGGGCTTCTTTACAATTAGAGTTTTTTACTAAAACAGAACATCTTGCAGGTAGAGAAGGTGGTTTTCTTAACGCAATAGTCGGATCGTTGTATCTTGTAGCTATTGCACTTATTGTTGCTGCTCCTCTTTCAATAGGAGCTGCTATTTATATTAATGAATATGCTAAGAAAAATAGTATTATTACAAGTGTTATTATGTTTACATCTGACACTCTTGCAAGTACTCCATCTATTGTATTTGGTGCTTTTGGACTTATGTTTTTTGTGGTATTTTTAAAATTTGGTTATTCGCTACTTGCAGCAGGCCTTACGGTGGGTATAATGATTATTCCTTTAATGCTTCGGAGTTCAATTGAAGCAATAAAAGCAGTTCCCGAAGATATACGCGAAGGTAGTTATGCTCTTGGAGCAACCAAATGGCAAACTATAGTTAATGTAGTGATACCTCCTGCAAGTAGTGGAATTATTAGTGGTGTAATTATTTCAATTGGAAGAGCTATTGGGGAATCAGCAGCGGTTTTAGTCACAGCTTGGTATGCAATGGAGATACCTTCATCTGTTCTTCATCAAACTGCTACAATGCCAACTATGATCTATTGGTTTTACGGTAAAAGTGATAGATTTCCCATTATGGGTCAAAAAGTATATTCAGCTGCATTTGTGTTAATAATAATGGTTTTAATTCTTAATATGATAGCACGCTATGTTGCTTATAGATCTTCTAAAATGATGAAATATTAAAAATATTAGGTGATAATAAATGCATTATATATTAGGGTCGATATTATTCTCAATCTTCATAACTTCTTGTGTAGCATTACTGATTTTTAGTTTAAATTATTCAAAACTAACAAAATATGCAATTATCGCAATAGCCGGAACAATAATGATTGCTCATGGGAGTAGGATGATAGCACAAGGAATTTTATCTCCAAATATTTGTTATATTCCTAATTATTTTGATCTAATCTTTGACTGGCTTACACTTATTTTACTTGGCTTTTTTATTACTTGGTTTGGTTTTTTTGAATTTTATAAACGTGAGAAAAAAATATTTAATCAACGGAGAAATAAAAGAATAAAATAGTAAAATTTTTTATTTTTCAATATTTTTTATTGAAATGTTTTTAATAACAATAGCCCATAAAGGTTGACCACTTCCATCTCCATAATCGTTATGATGTGATAATGAAGCTATATTATCAATAACTTCCATACCATCAATTACTCTACCAAAAGCAGGATTCTGACCATCAAGTTCTATTAAATCACTTACACATATTAAAAATTGATTTGCAATTTTTGGAGGGTTAATTGAACTTAATACAAAAGAAATTATACCTCTTGTATGTTTTATCTCATTGTTTATTTCTGGATCTATTTTATCATAATTATATTCTAATCTATTGCGATCATAATCATATTCTCCTGCGAAAACAATAGTATTATTTTTTATTCTATGAAAAATTGTACCGTTATAGAATCCTTCTTTTACAAGTTTTTCAAAATGATTGGTTGTTATTGGAACTAAATCATTAAAAAGTTCAACAGTAATATTTCCATAATTTGTGTTTATTGTTGCTATTCTCTTTGAATCTAAGTTTTTTATTCTATTTATTTTTTCAAAATTCGTATTTATTGCAATTTTACTTGTGATAATTACCGAAGATAAAAAGATGATTATTATTAAAGATAACAAAATTTTTTTACTTGTAATTTTTAAATTAATTTTTTTCATAATAAGTATTATTTTATGGATTTTATCTTATAATTTTTTCACATATAATCTATATAGAATACTTATTTTTTTAACCATTTATTAAAATAGTATTTTATAAAAGATTTTAAAGATATATTTCTAATATTTATGATTTTTATTTTTGTTACTATGACATTTTAACACAATATATTTATTAATATAATTATTGAAATAATATAAGATGGTAATTGAAATGAAAGAATATAGTATCTCTAGATATATTTCATCTAAATCTTTTTACTTTAAAATTTCTGTGTTTTTAGTTGCAGGAATAATGATGATCGGTCAGGGAGCCCGTATGATATTTCAAGGAATATTTTATAAGGAATCTATTTACAAACCTAATTCTTTTGATATTTTTTTTGATTGGTTTACACTTTTAATTTTTGGTTTAATTATCTTTATTTTAACACTAAGATACTTTTATGTTGTAATATCAAAACAGAAATATTTAAACTTGTGAAAAAATTATTATTTTCCTTATTAATTACAATAATTTTTACAAATATTTATATAGAAAATATAGTTTATATAGCGATATATAAAGTATTTAGAGAAAGGATGGTGTGTAAATTTATTATGAATAAGATTGATAAATATTTATCAAATGAAATAAAAAGTTTTATACTAATATTCGCAGCATCATTAATGATTGGTCATGGTGCAAGAATGATATATCAAGGATTATTTCTAAAGGAAACATCATATACACCTGTTCTTTTTGATATTCTTCTTGATTGGTTAACATTATTAGTTCTTGGAATTATAATGTTACTTTTTGGTTTATCAATATTTTATAAAAATATGTATAAAAAACATGAAAAAGAAAAAAATAAAAAAGATATGATTTTTGTAAATCCGAGCTAAAAAATCATAAAACAAAATAATGGTTAATTGCAATTTCTGCAATATTTTCTGCATATCCTCTTATTCTATCAAGACTATCAATCATATAAATTAAAGATACAATTGTAATAATATTAGTTTGTTTTAGGGCAAGAATCTCTTCACGTAATTTTTCAATATTATTTTGAACGTTTTTAGATTTTTCAATAACATTGTGAGCATTATTAACATCTTTTCTGTACATTGCATTTACTGATCTATCATATATTTCCATTACATTATACCCTGATTCAACTAATTTCGCATCTATAGAAGTTTTTTCTTTTATTTTTTCAAGATTATATGAGATACGAGTCGCATGATCACCAATTCGTTCAATTGAACGAGCAGCAAGAAGAAAACTAAGAGCTTCTTGAGGTTTTATACCCATCTTATCAGCAAAAAATACGTCTTTTAATATCAAATTAAACTGTTTACAGATAAGCCAATGTAGTTTATCTATATCATTATCACGTGTTTTTACATCTTCAGCGAGTTCGATGTCTTTGCTTTTAAAAGCATTGATTGCATCAGTAAACATACCTTTTGAAATAATATACATTCGTTTTACACCTTTGATTATTGAAAAATCTGATGCGTCTAATAGGTCCTTAACAGTTACACTATTAACTGATTCATCAATGATTTCAGGTCCAATAACACTATGCGATAAATATCTTATGTTCTGACGCATGTTTTTTGAAACAGGATTTTTAAATTTCATTTCAATAATATTGTATCCTGCTAAGTAAACACCAATAAATTCTCTTGTAAACTGACTAATATCTTGTGTTTGAACGGAGATACTTTTAGTGAGTTGTTCATTTAGTCGTTCTCCTCTTTCTGTTAATTTTGGATTTATTAAAAGAGTTCCATCAGAACGAGGGATCATACCAATACTATCTCCGTTTTTTATTTTTACCTTGTTTACCCAAGTTTTAGGAAGTGATATAACATACGTTGATCTGCCAGTTATTTGTACCTTCCTTGTTTCCATACTTCTCCCTTCTTTCATCTCGAAAATTTTAAAGACTCCCCCTTAGAATTTTTGTATAGGAATAGGAGTTTTTCAGAGATCTCTAAAACAATTCTCTGTACTTTATTGAAAAAAATAATTAGACAATAGATAAAAAAATTATCTATATAAACTAAGTATTCTATATATTTCTATATACTTATTTTGATTTAAAGATGTGGTGGCATCCCCCACAAGGGTCCGAGGAGAAAAAGTTGTGGGGGATGAGTGGGATGCACCTTAAGGTTGGCTTGTTTATAT
>CAZVNH010000243.1:0-402 GCA_964628575.1 uncultured Thermoplasmatales archaeon
AATTTAAAAGGAAGTTCAACATTCTCAACTCCTACTTGTTTAATAGGTATTGGTATGTTTGGGTTTGAATTTTGAATATCTGGCAAAGAATCTTTCATTTACTTTCTCCCAAGTCCAAATTTTTCGGATCGAAATTATAAATATTTTGTCTTTTCTCTTCTCTGATTTTGAGAGGCTTTAGTTTTCGTAGTAATGGATGATATTGTGTGACTTCTTCGTCATCTTCCTCATCATATTCGTCATCTTCCTCATCCCAAAAGTCATCTTCATCATCATATTCATCGTCATCTATTTCCATTTCCAATTCCTCTAGTTCTTCGTCAGAATTAATAATTGGTGTTATTAAATCTTCCCAGTTATGTTGTAACCATGACGTATTTGATGAATTATCTGTAGTTGAAA
>CAZVNH010000243.1:412-3109 GCA_964628575.1 uncultured Thermoplasmatales archaeon
TGTGTAGTCATTATTTTTGATCAACTCCAATTACTGTAAGATATGAGTTAAGAAGTTTTACAGATTCCGGTACTGTGTCTATTTCTTTTTTATCATCAACTAAATTGGGATCTATAAACCCTCTTATATATTGATTTTTCAAGTCAATACAATCCGACTTTGTTGTGAGAAATTCAAACAAGTTCGTTGGAGAATCATGACCAATTATGCATGCTGTTTCCATTTCTCCGCACCGTTGGCCACCTTTATTTTTCCGACCACCCAATGGTTGTAATGTTCTTTTTGCATATGTACCAATACCTCTTGCAGCTATTTTTTCTTCGGCAATATGAACCATTCGTAAGAAATAAATATATCCCACAGCAATATTATTCATAATAGTTTCCTTTGCTATAGGATCATATATCTTATATTTAAAAGCTGTTTCTGTATATTCTAGAGCTCTTTTGATATCTTCCAATGTGCAAGATTCAAATGGAGGTTGTAATATTGGTAATGTATCAATGAGTTCTTTTGTTATAGTTTTTGGTAGATTATTTCGAAACTGAGTTGAATACCATTTATCACGAGTTTTATCAATAATATCGATATAATCCAATAAATATTTTTTAATTGCCTTTTGAGTGACTTCTTTGTCAATCAACTGATATAATTTTCTCTTTAAGTCAAATAATGACATTGATAAATGAAGTTCGTATACTTGACCAATATTCATACGAGAGATTATACCCAATGGATTAATACAGATATCTAAATGGCGACCATCTTCAAGTTTCGGCATTTTTTCATGGGGGATTATTTTAGATATTACCCCTTTATTTCCATGCCTGTTTGCTAACTTATCTCCAACTTTAACACGTCTGAAGTGAATACCAAACATATTAATATGTATTCCATTTATTTTTTGTTTTTTATTTTTATACTTTCCAGTAAAAGAATGTATATCAAGACCATGTTCTCGTATAAAAATTTTTGCAGTATCTTTTGGGAGTTTGTCAGAGATTATTTTCCGTAATAAGGCTTCTTTTTCTTTTTGTTTTGTTATTTGTTGCTCTACCCATTCTTTATATTCAGGAATATCCTCATTCCATTCATTTGCAAACATACTAATCTCTGATATTATAAATCTTTTTTCAGCTTCTAATTTGATTGGTTCGGAGAAAACAGAATACGGATCTTCAATTGATAAACTTTTAATAATTGCATATGCATCGCCCATATCAATTGTCTCAAGTTCTTTCGGAAGTGGCTTATATTCTTTATCATCTAATGATAACAATACCTTATGTGGAGGTAATGTGAAAGATAAATCTTTAAAGTGAACTGATGTTAGTATATCGTCTTTAACGAGACGGTCAGAAACTACAATACCATCTTCATAGTTATTTCCATAATAAACCATAACACCAGTCAGTAGATTTCGACCAAATCTAATATTTCCATCTTCACAGAAATTACTTTCGGCCAAAATCTCACCCGCTTTAAATTTATCTCCTGGTTGCACATATACATTCATGAAATCCATATGCTCAACATAGATTTTTCTATATCCAATGTCGAATATATCGGGTTCGTTATCGTTATAAACAACAATTAGATATTTAGAATCTATATATACAACTTCTCCATCTTTTTTAGCAATCTTAATAAATTGAGTTTGGTTTGTATATAGATGCTCACATCCTGATTTAATCATTGGCATATCAAAATCCTTCAATAATATTGCTTGTCTCATTTGAGATGATGCCATTTGTAATCTTGTTGGATCATCATGTTCTAGAAATGGGACCATCGAAACAGGAATTGAAACTGGTTGGTGTTTTAGATATTCACTTGTAAATTGAAGATGATCATCTAATTTTACATTTGGTATTAAATTTTGAAGAACTCCACAATTATCCCTGTCAGGTGTATCAACTGGGCATATTCTTCCAAACATGCTGGGGCATATATCCCTTAAATGCTTTGGTATATTTTCTCTCTTAAAACCGCCAGGTCCAAGTAAACTTATTCTAGATAATTTTGTTAGTTCTTCTATTGGATTAATTGAGAAATCAAACTGCACAATATCAGAAACATTACATTCTGATAATATCTGCGTAGAATTGATATTAAACTTTGGTTGCCTTGCAGTTCTATTTGAAAAACAAAGATCAAATATGATTTTTGATAATTTTGCAAATATCATATACTCAAAACAGCGAACTCGTTTATTTGTAAATAATGTATCATCAACCATGCCAATTTCTAAAACATAAAGGAGTTCTTCAATCACTGAACCTTTATGGAAAAAATGTGCTGTTATTGGATCGACTCTTGGAATAAGATCTAATGCATAAAGAACGTCTTCGCCCTTTAATTTAGCATTATATTTTGAGTAAACTCGTCCAACTTCAGAAATAAAATCATCTTGCGTATATCCCGTAGATTCAGTATAAAACATTTTTAGATCTTGTATTAAAAGTTCCATCATATTTGCTTTATCTTTTATCTCAAAATTTACAAGATCAAACCTTTGGTTTAAAAGATCCATTCCATAATATGCCATCATTAACAATGCAAGCGGTAATTTTTTTCCTAGAAAACCAACACTAATATTTGGTTCATCCTTTTCTCTTATAACCATTAAGGTTGCAACGTTTGTCCTTAATTTAATAGATTCTCCTCTTGTTACCACTGGAATATCAAATAATTGGA
>CAZVNH010000243.1:3119-4528 GCA_964628575.1 uncultured Thermoplasmatales archaeon
GAACAAGGGGATCTTTTTTCTTCCATTTATTATTATATAATTGTTATCAATTAATTTTGGAATAAAAATACTCAAATCTATATTTGATGTACCTTTTTGTAATCTTATAACTAAAGTTTGTTTGATTGTTTTTGAAAGTTCTCCAGATGAAAACCTAGAGTCTTTTAAATCTAACTCAGTTATTTGAAAACCGATTTCTGTAACCGGTTCAATTATTTGTCTCACAGTTGGTAACATGTTTTCAAAGTCTTTTGTCCTTAATGTGAAGATATTTTTGTCCTCATCATGAATTTTAAAGTATGGATTAATTATATTCAATATTATTCCCCCTTTAGTTTTTTTTCATCTTTATCATTTATTCTTTTTAGTGCATCATATAAAGTATCGTCCTCAATATAATATGGATCATAATTTATCCTTAAACTATTTATAATTAATTGACACAATCTCCAGTCGGGATACCGTTTCCATATTTTTTCAATTAGTTTTAGTACTTTATCTATTCTTTCTGGATCTCTCATTTTAGTTCCTTCCTAATAGTTACTTCTTAAATCCATTAAAGAACAAGATTTTTTAGCATCTGAATAACATCGTTCTCCAATTTTATTTATTAATTTTATTAACTCATTCTTGATAGTTATAGGATCTTTATTTTGAAGGTCTAAAAGTAAATGTTCTACCTTTTCTATCTCATCAGATGTTATGTACTTTTTATCTATACTCATGTTATTTTTTCTCCCTTAAGAATCTTATCCATTATGCCAGAATACCGTCCTTCATACATGATACCTTGAAGTATACTTCGTTTTGGGTTTGAGAATGCCATAGCTAATATCCAACTTTCTTGGTTTGGCGCAGACTGAACAGAATAGTAAGATGGATTAATCTTTTCTCTATTTGGCAATAGTCTCCATTTTCGAGATTTGTGCCACATTAATTGTGCAACAACACACTCAAAATGAACATGATAAATATTTTTATCATATACATCAAATAGTTGATCGACTATATCTATATATGTCTTATCTTTAAATTTATGTAGAAGTTTCGATACTGTTGCAAGATCTCCAATAATATCATCTTGTCTGGCAGTTTGTGACACTTCGCCTTTGGTACTTGCTGCTCCAGATGTATGAAATGTTCTAAGAACTAATTGAGTTCCTCGTTCTCCAAGTGTTTGAGCTGCAATAATTCCAATGAATCTTGTGTTTAGTTTCTTATATAACTCACCATAACATTTATGACATATCTTGGGCGATTTACAAAGTATTGGTGACCGAATTTCAATTGTTTTACCAACTAAAGATTCATAATTATTTTGTGTAATTAGTTCAAGATTTTTATCGTTTAGATAATATCTATTAATAAGCATTTTTGCTTTTTTCTTATTTTTAACATTTACCTTTAAT
>CAZVNH010000244.1:0-1788 GCA_964628575.1 uncultured Thermoplasmatales archaeon
CTGCTATACTGCGGGCTGAAGAAAGTTTAATACGAAATGTTTTAGGTCTTAGTGCATCAAAAGAAAACGGTGCATATATTGGTCTTCTCAAAGGTCACACCCTTCCTGTTTTTTTAAATATAGATGCTCTTGTACAGAAACATGTTTGCATTCTTGCTAAAACAGGTGGTGGTAAAAGCTATGCATGTGGAGTCCTTGTTGAAGAGCTTTTAAAACACAAGGTGCCCATGGTAATAATTGATACACATGGTGAATATCATTCTCTAACTGCTCCAAATAAAAGCAGGAAAGATAAGAAAAATATGGAGCGTTTCAATGTTACAACTAAAGATTATAAAACTCAAATAAATGAGTATTCACCAATCGGCAGTAGAGGAGATGTTAAGCATCTAACTTTAAATGGAGTAAATCTTAAAGCACGGGAAATAATTGATTTACTTTCTGCAAAGTTATCAGGTCCTCAAATAGGAGTATTATATCAAGCAATTAAAGAGATCAAGGAATATAAACAATTGTATACAATTCGTGATATAATTGATACAGTAAATAGAAGTAAGAGTAATGCTCGTTGGAATGTAATAGCTTCATTAGAGTCACTTGATAGCATTGGAGTTTTTTCAGAACATGGAACAACACCAAAGGATCTTGTAATCAAAGGAAAATGCTCAACTATTAACATGAAAGGAGTACCACCAGATGTACAAGATGTGGTAGTAGCAAGACTTACAAAAGAGCTTTTTGAATTCAGAAAAGCGGGGAAAATACCACCATTTTTATTAGTTGTTGAAGAAGCACATAACTACTGTCCTGAAAGAGGTTATGGTCAGGCTGTTTCTTCATCTATACTTAGAACTGTTGCATCAGAAGGACGTAAATTTGGTATGGGTCTATGTATTGTTTCACAGCGTCCTGCAAAGGTTGATAAAAATATAATTTCTCAATGTAACACAAATTTTATTTTAAAGGTTACAAATCCTAATGATCTAAAAGCAGTCATAAACTCTGTTGAAGGTCTTACTACGCAAACTTATAGAGAAATACAAAGACTTCCAATTGGAGTTGCAATGATAGCTGGAGCAGGTCTTCAAATGCCTGTTATGACAGAGATTAGAACTCGTGAAACAAATCATGGTGGGAAATCAGTTGATATAAGAAAAAAAGATAGCGAAGATGAACCATATACACCCCCTCCAGCATCAGAAAAGGTTCAACCAGGTCCGCCTAAACCAACAACTCCTCAACCAACACCATCACCACCACCTACAGGAAATGTCACAGATAAAGCAATAATTGTAACTCGTGTAGCCAAAAGACTTGGATGGGTAGATACAGAAAACCCTGATGAAGCAATTAAAAAACTCACAACTGAAGCTGAAAAAATGAATGAAAACGTATATAAATATCTTGAGTCTCTTGCAAATCTAGGAAGAACAGTTTGCCTACAAGATAGCCCTAAATGCTTTAACTGTCCAATGAATCAGGGTTGTAACTTTAGACAGACTTTAAAAGCAACTGAGAAAAAAGGATTATTTAAAAAATAAAAAAAATGATAGTATGAAAAAAACTGTCACTATAACAGTGCTAATTCTTATCTTTTTAGCATCAACTATGTCAGGTTGTATAGATTTCTTATTTGGCTCAGAAGGAGAAAATGGTACAACCTATGAAGCACATACAACAATGATAAATTGTAAAATTAGATATGGATATTTTATAAATATCACAGGTAATGGAAATTATGAAATATCATATGATATAACTATAGGAAGTAGTACTAACCTTACCGGA
>CAZVNH010000244.1:1798-4514 GCA_964628575.1 uncultured Thermoplasmatales archaeon
TATTATATATAATATCTTGTATCCATATGATTATAGTGTAATAAATTTTAATGAAAATCAACTTATTAGATGGTCAATCAATAAAAACATAGAGTATCCATATAATCTTGGAATAGAAACTGAAATTCAATCTCAAAGTTATCTTGTATCTGATTTAAACGGCAAAGGCGCTCTTACATTATCTGAAATTAAAAATGATCATCAAGATATTTTTAATCAATATACGCAGTCTCAAACAGTGGATGGTACTACTTATATCAATCCTGATCACTCAAACATAAAAGATATAGTACAAATAATACTTGATCAATTAAATAGTGATAATTCTTTTCTTATCACAAAAGACATTTTTATATGGTTGAAGAAAAACACTAGATATGAATATAATAAAATTGATGCTTCTGTTCAAACTGATATAAAGACCCTTAATAAAGAAACTGGTGATTGTGATGATCTATCGGTTCTTTATATTTCATTATGCAGATCAGCAGGTATTCCTGCAAGGCTTATTAGAGGTATATTAATAGAAGAATCAAATGGCATTGTTAGTGCTATACCTCATGCCTGGGCCGAGGTTTTTGTTGGAGGAGATATTGGATATAACGGATGGATCCCTGTTGAATGTGCATGTCCATCAACAGATTGTAATGTCCAAGTTAATCAAAATTTTGCAATTGAAACAGCAGGTCATATAATGCTTTTCAGAGGAAACGGGACAGATATATCATTTAATGTTTCAATGGCAGGTCCAGGTGTTATGTCCTATAGTAATAATCTTGATATCAAAATGGAACATTTTGTTAATATTATAGAATATAATATATTAGAAAAAAAAGAGCTTTATATAAGTGAAGATGGAAATAGAAAATACAAATAATATTTGATAATTACAGTTTTATAGTAATAATTTATTTCATTAAATGGATGATGGGATGCCCTGAAGCTGTCAAATATTTTAGGGTTTCTATTTAAAAGTGAAAAAGATATGAGTGTTAAAATAAATGTTAGTCTCTCTGTGAAATTAACATTGATAGTTATTTCTTTATCAGCAATTAGTATAATTGCTGTTACTTATGTTAATATAAACTCTCAGGAAAAATTTTTTTGGGATCAACATTATCAAAAAGCAGCAAGTCTTTTACAAGCAATTCATTCAACGATAGGAGACGAAAATAATCTTAATAATCAAGAGATACTCGAGGAAAAAATCAATCAATATGTTAACTCAACTCATCCTGCAGTTAGAGATGATATAAAAAAAATTACAATCTCCTGTCCAGATAACCAAGATGAAATAATCATTATTTATTCAACTGATAAAGACCTAATTGGTTCAAAACCTGATTACTATAAATATCACTCTTTATGTTATCAATCAAGAAAATCAGACGAGGATGATTATTATTTCATTGTAACAGACGATAAAAATGATCTTATAATGATTTCAACTCTGAATCTATCAGGAGGAGTATTTGGAACATCAGAATTAGTATTATCCATGCAGGAAGCCTATGCAAAATTTGATAATCAAGTCAGAACTTTGATTTTTATATCAATAATCTGCCTATTTATAATCATATTTGCTTTCTTAATTCTACTTAGAAGATTTATTGTTACACCAATAATAAAGTTTAGAGATTCAGCAAAAATCATTGGTAAAGGAAATCTAGATATAAAGGTCAATATTAAATCAAAAGATGAACTAGGTGAGCTTGCTACTGCATTTAATCAGATGGCAAAAGATCTGAAAGAATCTAGAGATAAAATCCATGAATATAATAAGATTCTTGAAAATCTAATCAAGCAAAAAGACGAATTTATTGGACAACTCGGCCATGATTTAAAAAATCCATTACAACCCTTAGTTGGTCTACTTCCCATGCTTATCGAAGAAGAAAAAGACCCGGAGATCAAAGAAGCCCTTCAGGTAATGAATAAAAATGTTGAATATATGCGTGATTTAATCTTTAAAACACTTCAATTAGCTAAACTTAGATCAGCTAATATCCATTTTGATATCCAAGATATTAATTTATATAATGAAGTTGAAAATGTAATAGTATCACAAAAAATGATGCTTGAAGAAAACAAAATTGATATTGAAAACAAAATCGATAATAATATAATTGTTCAAGCTGATAAACTCCGATTATCTGAGCTATTTAAAAACTTGATTACAAACTCTGTAAAGTATACACCTGATACCGGTGGAAAGATAATAATAGATGCAGAAGTAAAAGATAAAGACGTTACAATAAGTGTTCAGGATACAGGGATAGGTATGACAGAGGATCAATTAGATAAAGTATTTGATGAGTTCTATAAGGCTAATAGATTTAGCAGTGAATATGATTCAAGCGGTCTTGGCCTTGCAATAAGTAAACGTATTGTTGAAAAACATGGAGGAAAGATTTGGGTAAAAAGCCCAGGACCCGGTAGAGGTTCGGTTTTTTATTTTACTCTTAGATTAAGAAACGTAAAATAAATAAAAAAAAATATGATATAGAATAGTGAGGTTGAACTGGGATGGTTAAAAAAATAATGATTGTTGATGATGATCCAGGAGTTAGATTTACAATAAAACATGGACTTGAAGGAAGTAATTCAGATTATGAAATTACATCTGTAAATAGTGGAAAAGAGTGTCTTGATTTATTGGAAAAACAGGAGATACCTGATTTAATTCTTCTTGACATTATGATGCCTGATATGAGTG
>CAZVNH010000245.1:0-4036 GCA_964628575.1 uncultured Thermoplasmatales archaeon
TAAGACAGATATGCAATAGATATTTTTCTGATTATTTAGGTTGTTTTTTTAAGTAAAAAGCCACGGATTTTAGACAGAATTAAAAATTATTAACTTTTTTAAAAATATTGAATAATGTGAATATAATGTTTGGAATACGGTGTTTTTAATAATAATTGAAAATATTTTTTATATTAGAATTTTTGTTAGTATATTTTTTCTTATAATATTTTTGTTGTATATATTTTTTATTTAAGAAAAATTTAAAACCTTTTAATAGATACATTCATGTAATATTTGAAAATATTCTTAGAATATTAAGATTATTTTCTATAGTGGGGGTATATATATTATGAGGAAAGGAAATAAAATAATAATAAAAAGTAATAATAAAATTATAAAAAATAAAGGCTTTTGTAACATATTTTCACTAATAATTATATGTTTATTTATTACAACAACTATACCAATTTCCAATATATATTTTGATAACACTATAGATATATCAAAGGCTTTTGACAAACAAATAATAAATGAAGAAGAAAATATTTCAAATAAAATTTTTAAAAATGAAATAAATAAAAATATTTCTGATATCAACTACCTAAACTCAGATAATAGGGAAGATATTTTTTGTGATGATACAATAGTAGAAGAATGGAATGTCACTTTTGGAGATGGAAAATCAAATAGTGACTTTGGTAATTATGTACAACAAACATCTGATAACAGATATATTCTTACAGGTAGAATAAATCTAAACGCTAGTTTAATAAAAACAGATTCAAATGGTAGTATCGAATGGCATAAAACATTCGGTAAACCATTACCTTTTATCGAAACAGGTTACACTTGCCAAGAGACAAATGATGGTGGTTTTATCGTCATAGGCGAAGTTTCTAATAATTCTGGTAGTGAGGGAGACGGAGCTTTTCTATTAAAAACAGATTCCAATGGAAATGAAGAATGGAATATTACATTTGATGGTTTTTATTGTTATGGTGAACGAGTAGGTCAACAAGTGTCTGATGGTGGCTATATTATTATGGCATGGGATGGGGATCCTACATATGACGCATGGCTTATAAAAATTAATAATATAGGTAGTGAAGAATGGCGCAGAAGGCATACAGATTTTAGAGGTTCTTCAATTCAAGAAACCGATGATGGCGGGTTTATAATAGGCGGTTGTTCATTTAACGACAGTGTAACTATCGCTTCTTTGATTAAAACAAATTCAACTGGACATCAACTATGGAAAAAATATTTTGATTATGAATTTATTTGGTCGGCTAGACAAACAGATAATGGCGGGTTTATATGTACGGGAAATGAATGTTTTTTAATAAAAACTGACAACAATGGAAATATTGAATGGAGTAAACAAATTGGAGATCTTGGAGATCATGGCTCTCATGTAGAGCAAACATTTGATGGCGGATATTTAATTGGGATAAGTAATGGTAATTTCCCCTATAATGCATTTTTGACCAAAACCGATAAATACGGTAATAGAATTTGGTATAAATCAATTGAGAACACTCTAGCAGTTCAAATTACTGAGTGGGATGCTCATCAAACAATGGACAATGGATTTATTGTCTTATCTACAAAAGATAATGGATCCGGTAAAACATTAGTTTGGCTCCTGAAATACCAAATAGATTGGTGGCCAATGTTTCATCATGATTTAAATAATACTGGAAATTCAATCTCTAACGTACCAGAAGAAAATAATCTTCAATGGAAATATTTAACAGATGGAAGTATTAGCACTTCACCTGCAGTTTTTAAAGGTAAATTATATGTAGGTTCAGATGATAAAAAGCTTTATTGTCTTGATGCATATAATGGTTCTAAAATCTGGGAGTATTCTACTAATGATGAGATTTATGGATCTCCTGTAGTATCTGATGATAAAGTTGTTTTTGCTTCAGGTTTTTTTGGAGATGAAGGTATAGTATATTGTCTAAATACAGCGACAGGGAAAGAAATTTGGAATTATACTATTAGTTCAAGTGATTGGCCATTATTGGTGTCTTCCCCAACTATCTATGATGGGAAGGTATATATCGGATCCCAAGCCTCAACATCTAGAGGAGTATTTAGCTTCGATTTAGAGAGTGGTGGATTAAATTGGTTATTTCAAGATGGAGATCATGGATTTCCTTCTTCACCTGCTGTTTTAAATAATAAATTGTATATCGGTTCTGTAAGTAGTGGTGATGATAAGATTTATTGTCTAAATGCTAATAATGGAAGCAAGGTTTGGGATTATGTAGTTGGTGCTGATATCGATTTTGCATCTCCTGTTATTGCAAATGATTATGTATATATTGGTTGTGACGATGGTAAATTATATTGTCTAGATGCTAATAATGGTAGTAAGATATGGGATTATTCAACTGGTAATATAAGGTCTTGTCCCGCAGTTGTTAATGGAAAAATATTTGTATCATCTGTAAGTGGAACATTGTATTGTTTGGATGCAATTAATGGTAGTAAGATATGGGATTATTCACATTCCTTTAATTATTATTCATCACCGGTTGTTGCTGATGGTAAAATTTTAATAACTTCAACTGATGGAAAGTTATATTGTTCAAATGTTGATAACGGAAGTATTTTTTGGGAGGATAATCTACCAGGTGGTACAGGTGCTGGTAGCGGTCATTCTGCAGCTATAGCTGATGGTAAAGTATATATTGGTTCTGGTAGTGGAAATATCTGTTGTTTTGGATCTGGTATATCTAGCTTCCCGCCTTTTGCTTCTTTTACATGGAACCCAGATCATCCAATGGAAGATGAGATTATTACTTTTAATGCATCAGATAGTTTTGATATAGATGGAACAATTGTTCAATATTCATGGGACTGGGATGATGATGGAGTTTATGATAATTCAACATCAGATCCTTTTATCAATCACAGTTTCTCAACAACTGATTATTATGATATTAACCTAAGAGTTACTGATAATTCAAGTTTGGTTGATACTGAGGAAAAAACCATTTATGTTGGAAATTTTCCACCTTCTGCTGATTTTGTTTGGTCACCTGAATATCCAGTCACTGATCAGATAACAACCTTTGACGGTTCAGATAGTTCTGATTCTGATGGAAATATAATTTTATATGAGTGGGACTGGGATAACGATGGTATATATGATGAGTCATATACTAGTCCAACTGCAACTCATTCTTGGTCAACTTCTGGAGAGTATACTGTGACTTTAAGAATTACCGATGATTGTTCTTCAACTGATGTTGTTACAAAAAATGTAAGGATTATTGGTATTCCTGGTGATTTTGAAATTAAAACTATAGCTTCTGGTAATGTTGGTCTTGATTCAGGCATTGATGTTGATTCAAATGATTTTCCACATATTGTATATAGAGAGGATTGGAATCCTGCTAAACTTAAATATGTATATAAGGATGCTAGTGGTTGGCATTATCAGATAATAGATCCAGATAATCAGGATTTATATTGGGGGACATGGTGTGATATTGCTGTTAATAAATACAACGATTACCCTTTTATCTCTTATACTAGCTATTCTTCTTCACAACCAAATCCAATTCTAAAAGGTGCAGAGTGGAAGGGTGATCATTGGGAGATTAACATAAATGATGATGGCTCTTATCCTTATGGAGAATCTATTGGAGATTATAATTCAATTGATTTAACCTCTCGTGATGTTCCTCATCCACATAGTCATATAAGCTATGTTGATACAGATCTTGGTCAACTAAGGTTTTCTTCTGGTATGGGTTCTGAACCTGAGGTTGTTTATGATAGTGGAACAAGTAATAGTATTAGGTGGACATCAGTTGCTTGTGAAAATTTTGGTGATACACATATTAGTTTTACTGATGGAAATGATTTAAAATATGCTGTTGAAAACGGTACAGGTTGGGATATATCAATAGTTGATACTAAAACACATTCATCTCCAACATATAGTTCTATTGATTTGGATGAAAGTGGATATCCGCATATATCATATTGTGATTTTGATTTGAAATATGCACGATGGACTGGTACAGAGTGGAAT
>CAZVNH010000245.1:4046-4500 GCA_964628575.1 uncultured Thermoplasmatales archaeon
ACATCACTTGTTGTCGATCAGTTTGGTCATTCACATATCAGCTATTATGATGCTTCTGGTAGTGATTTAAAATACGCCTTCTATACAGGATCTGAGTGGTTGATATATACTATTGATTCTCCTGGTGAAGTTGGTGAATATACCTCTATTGCTGTTGATTCAGAGGGTAAACCCCATATCAGTTATTATGATCAAACAAATGATAATATTAAATATGTAAAAGGAGATTTTCTTACCCATGAACCACCAATAGTTGACATTATTTATCCTGAGGAAGATGATACCGTCGGTGGTACAATCACAGTTACTGGAACTGCAGAAGATATAGAAGGACCAATAGTAGGTGTTGAAGTTAGAATTGGAGATGGAAATTGGGAAACAGCCAGTGGTAAAGACTCTTGGAGTTATGAATGGATTACAAACGAATATGATAATGGCGGATGTTATGTACATG
>CAZVNH010000246.1:0-4482 GCA_964628575.1 uncultured Thermoplasmatales archaeon
AGAACCATGGCGATGAAAACTATCATTGCGCCAATACCAATTGCTCCTACATCCTGATTTTTTAATTTTTTGAATATGTCTTTTCCCATCTTCTTCACATCCCTCCTATGAGTTGCATAATACAACTATTAGAGTGCTAGTTCTCATTAATATCTGGTTTGCTTATATACTTTATTTGTAGGTGTATAATCAGATACATATGCAGGTGTTTATGCATATAACAATTCATGGGGAAATGGACATACACTACTATCTAACTAAAAGATATTGATATAAACTTATATTTGAATATAAAAATAAAAAATTTATAATTTTTTAGTTATTTCATTAACTTCAAATTCCAATTGCATTAAACCAAGATCAATTCCCATCTCCTCAATCGATTCTGAATAATGATCCCCTAAATTTCTTCTAAATTCCTTGATAAAGAAAAAACCAGCATCACGACCTAAAGCAATATTCATATTTTTAATAATATCATATAAAGCTTTCCCGATATTATCAGATTCGATTTTATCAATATCAGACATTACACTTATCGGTTCATTCAGTTCTAAATAACGTGTATCTTTTATTTCAATATGTTTTAAAAAATCATATTTATTTTTTAATTTTTCAATTAAATTATTCATAGTTGTTATAGCCTGTCCTTGATTGGTCTTTCTACTTGATAAATTAACCAATGTATTTAAAACATGTTTCATAACTTCTGAATTTTCAAATTCAGCCACAATTATCCCTCACCATAGTATATGATTTGATAATCTCTATATTATTTAATAATTTTATTCTTAATATTAAAGTAAAAATTATTAAGAAGATAATGTATTTATGCATTAAATAATAGTATGATTTGAGGGATTCAGATAAATGAATATAAAATTTTTTTTTAAAGTTATTTTTTTATTTTTTTTAATATCTTTATTAAGTGGATGTTTACAAGAAAGTGTCAAAGTAGAGAATGATTTCGAAGGTATATCATTCAAATCAGATGTTGTCGAACTTGTTTATGCAAAAAAGACTGAAAGGGTAGATAACAATAAAATACTTGGTATAGATATAAAATTTCTTTTTAAGAATCCAAATGATAGATACATAGATCTAGATGTTTATGTAGAATTCTATGATAAAGAAGATCATCTTATTACAAAAGAAGGACCTCATAATATTGGTATCAGACCTAATTATGAAGAAAAATTAACTGAAGGTGCAAATACTATTTCATATAATGGTGAACATGCATCTCTTGTAGATCATGTAATAATTATCGCAGAGGAAATCTAAATAAATTTTTTTCTTTTTGTTAAATAAAATGTTAGTATAACTGATATAATAAATATTATAATTTCAAAACCTGGTGTACTAACTGCAGATATTGTATCTTCTTTTTCAATAATCATTTTCATAGTTGTTTCTCCACTGTTATATTTTGTATGGATTTTACCAGGATCTTCTGGAAAATATTTAATAAAAATATCTTGATCCTTTTCTGACATTGTTGACCATATAAAAGTAATTGTTTTTGATTCACCAGGATCTAATCTAAAACTATTCTTTAGAGTAAAACCTTCCTCATCTGTAATATTAACAATTAAGTTATCAGATTGTAGATTTCCTTCATTGATAAAATATATATAAATTTCATATGTCCATCCTACTATCTTTCCATCTCTTTCAAGTTTTTTATTTAGTTTATAAGATGGATCTTTTGCAAATGATACTTCAGATCGATATTCCTTTGCTTCAGTGTTTTCACTAAATAATATAAAAACAAAACACAATAAAATTGCTAAACATATTATTAAAGTGCATTTTTTAAATTCCATCCCTATTACCCATTTTACTTAATGCAATATTTTGTATATAAATCTCTCTATCTATCAAAAAATTAATAACTAAAACATAAAATTTAAATCTAAAAAATTGAATTTCAAATAAGGAGTTTAATAATGATTAAGGATAGGGGAATTAGAAGAGGAATTGAGGTCCTTGTAAAAGATCCGATTAATCCAGATTTACCCGAGAGAAAAGCAAGAGTTGTAAATGTTTATCCTCATCCAAGCAGCTGGATGGTTGTTCAATTTGAGGATGGAAATGCAATTCAGATTGAAGAAAAATATGTTACAACAATGTTTGAAATAAATAGACGAGGAAGAGAAATATAATTAATACTATTTGAATATTTAATTATATAAAAATAAATATATAAATCTTTATGGCTTTTTCATATTGCCAATTATATCTTTTCCAAAATCAGTAAGTTTGTAAAGCTTAACATCCTTGCTACTTTTTACCTGCTCAACAATTTTTAGACCAATTAAAGACTCATCAACTTTATAGCGATCACCCATACCTCTAATTGCTCCTAAAACATTAGTTGGAGTTGTTTTAATATTATAAGCAATTTCAGAAGTATAGCTACCACTTGGACTAATCTCAAAAAGGTACTCAGCAATCTTTTTTCGTATGTTGCTTCGTCTTAAAGATCTTATAATTAATGGTCTCAGCTGATCCTTAGAATAGACAACATCCTCATCGTTCTGCATCCCATCCGCCTAATTTGGACTAAGAATGCTATTTCCTATTTATAAAACCATCGGTTATTTTCATTTATTAATTAATTTAATTGATTAATAATTAATTATATTAAAATATCTGAATTAAATTAAGAATTATATTGTTTATCTATATTTTTTTACATTAACTTGTTTGCAAAATTTTTTTATAGGACATTTACTACAAAGAGGAGAAACTGGTAGACAAATTGTTTGTCCAAATTTAACAAATAAATGATTGAAATCATCCCAATATTTCCTTGGAAGAACTTTTTTTAACTCTATTTCTGTTTCAAAAGGTGTTTTAGTTTTTATCCAACCAAGTCTATTAGGTATTCTATTGCAATGCACGTCTATTGGCAAGAATCCTTTTTTATTATGTCCATATACCATTACAATATTTGCTGTTTTTCTACCTACTCCTTTTAGTTTTAAAAGTTCGTCGAAATCATCAGGAACCTTACTATTGTATTTCTCTATTAAAGTACGAGAAATATCTTTTATGGTTTTTGTCTTGTTTTTATAAAATCCAACAGGGTATATTAAATTCTCTATCTCTTTATCTGAAACTTTTAATATTTTTTCTGGCGTATTATATTTTGATAATAATCTTTTTGATGCTTTTTCTGTTACTTCGTCTTTTGTTCTTAGACTGAGAATACACGAAATTAAAGTTGTGTAAGGTGTTTTTTCGATATCGTCTAATTTTTTTTTTGATAAAACTGGATTAGGATTTTTTTCTAATTCTTTTTTTAATTTTTTAAATATTTCATCTAAATGTTGAATTTTTTTCAAAGTAAAATCCTCAGAATTATAATTTATTTTAAAACCTTTTTTCCTTTAATAAAATTTAGAAAAAAAGAAGATTTTTTATCTTTTTTTAAGTTTAAATCCAATTAAAACAAGAATTATTGCCAAAACAATTATAATGATTATTAAAAGTATTGTTGAATCTATTTCAAATCCATTGTCCTTTTTTTCTTCTTTATAGCTTCCATCGTTTTTATATTCATATGACCTATATATTGTCTCACTATTTGTTGTATCCTCTGATGGAACTTCTGTATAATAAAAAGGTGTAAATGTAATATTTATAAAATCTTGATTAAAATTTTTTAAAGGTTTAACTGTTAAATTAATATCTATGTCCTCTCCAGTTTCAAGATCAATTGTTTTTGGTATAATAATATTCCATCCAACTGGTTCTTCTGTTATATTAACTAAAACAGTAGTTTTTCCATTTCCATTATTTTTAATATTGATTGTTGTATTTGTAATATTTATTGGTGAAATTTCATAAGAATTATTATCAGGTGTAATAGAGATATCTGGTTTATAACCAATTGTTATTGAGAAATCTTTTGAAAATGTTTTTTGATTTATCCATTTAATAATGTTTAATAGACCTTTTACTTCATTAGCTGTTGCATTTATATTAATTGTAACTTTATCTGTTGCTTTAGCCTTTGCAGATAGAGATACAGATACTGATACGCTTTCATCAATTTCTTTTTCATTGATGCTAATATCAGCTGTTACAGAATCAGGAGCTATCTTTACCGTACATTCTGGATTATTTGAGGTTACTTTAAGATCGATATTTGCTTTTTTATTTGTAAGTAGATTTCCCATCATTTTTGCAAATATTCCTTCAATTTTATATGTTAAATTTACAGGAATTATATATTCTATACCTGGGATCATATTTGGTTGAATAGCAGTTTCATTAGGTTGTATCGTTATTATAGGATTAGATCTAAGATTATCACCAAGAGCAAGACTCTTAATATTTTCATCAGTAGCATCTATTGGTGAGGCTATTAGTGATAATAAAAGAAGGATTAATAAAACGAAAGAAATTTTTTTAATCATTCGTATTCCTCAGATATTTATAGTTTGTATTATAATTAATTATTAATATATAAAG